>NZ_CAXAXI010000033.1:0-21957 GCF_963972995.1 uncultured Altibacter sp. | reverse complement strand
TTGGCATTGCAGATAACTCCCTTATTCTCGGACAGCGTTTGGGGGAACTTTGTGGACACGGGCCAAGCCTTGAAACCGATATAGCGATCACGAACATTTCTTTAGATCTTATTGGGCAAACCCGAAGTTATTATCAATACGCCGCAAAATTAATAGCTGGAGACAAAACCGAAGATGATATCGCCTTTTTGCGATTGGAGCGGGAATATAAGAATGTTTTATTGGTGGAACAACCCAATACACATTTTGGTTATGTAATGGCAAGACAATTCCTGTTCGATGTGTACCATCTCCTATTTTTGGAAAAATTACAGTACAGCAAGGACGAACAATTAGCAGCCGTGGCAAAAAAGGGTATAAAAGAAGTGAGCTACCATAAACGATTTTCAAGTGATTGGGTAAAACGATTGGGGGATGGCACAGAAGAAAGTAATCTAAAGATGCAGGAGGCCATTGATGATCTCTGGCGTTTTACCAATGAAATGTTTCAAATGACAGAATGGGACACAATGATGGCTTCTGAAGGAGTTGGTGTAGACGTCACACAATTAAAAGAAGCTTATTACACTGAGATTAAAGAAGTGTTGAAAGAGGCTACGCTTACAGTACCGGAAAGCACCTATTTTACAAAAGGCGGGAAAGAAGGAATACACACGGAGCATATGGGGTACATCCTGGCAGATTTACAGTATATGCAACGCACCTATCCCAATATGACCTGGTAGCGATATTTTATAAAGAATCAGGGGTGTCGTAAACGCTGCTTGTCTGTATTCGCACTGGAGTAAACGTTTTCGAGACATATTATAAATAAAAATGACCATTACTGCTCCCAACATACAAAAAGATCTCATCCCAATTCTGGAAATGGTTTCCGATCCCGAAATTCCGGTACTCACCGTATTGGACTTGGGGGTTATTAGGGAAGCTGTGGAGCAGGAGGGAACGGTTTATATCAAATTAACGCCTACCTATTCGGGGTGTCCGGCCATGGATGTGATTGGTGATGATTTAAAGGCGGCCTTCACCAAGATAGGAAAGAAAGCAGAAATAGAACTCGTATTGGCACCTGCATGGACAACCGATTGGATCAGTGAGAGCGGAAAGCGAAAGATGGAAGTGTACGGTATTGCAGCTCCTTTAGAGGAAACAGCCGATAAAGAGGCACTTTTGGGAAATGCAAAAGTAGTGAAATGTACCAACTGCGGAAGCACGAATACTCATTTGGTAAGTCAGTTCGGCTCCACGGCCTGTAAGGCACTCTTTAAATGCGATGATTGCCAAGAACCATTCGACTATTTTAAATGTCTAAAATAATGTTGGGCCTTCGAACTACCATATACATTGTGCCAAATCTTTCGGAAGCAAAGGATTGGTACTCCAATGCGTTTAAGGTTGACCCGTACTTTGATGAACCTTTTTATGTGGGCTTTTCAATAAAAGGATTCGAATTGGGTCTATTGCCGGAAGAAGGAGCATCGATACCCCGGGGGGAGAATGTATTATCGTATTGGGGTGTAGCGGATATTCAACAAGAATTCGAACGCCTCCTTACCTTAGGAGCTACACAGCACGAAGCCCCTAAAAACGTAGGTGGTGAACTGATGGTAGCCTCGGTAAAGGATCCATGGAATAATATTATAGGGTTGATTTATAACCCTTATTTTAAAATTGAATAAGTTCGTTTTCCTTCATAACGAAATTCGAAGAAGAACGAAACAGCTAAAATAATTGGTATGAGCGAAACATCAATTGCTTTAAAAATTGAGAAGAATACAGCGTGGATAACGCTCAACAGACCGGATGTCTTCAATAGCTTTAATCGAGAGATGGCATTGGGTTTTCAAAAACAACTAGATCATTGTGCATCTCAAGCTGCGGTACGAACCATTGTTATTACCGGAAGTGGAAGAGCTTTTTGTGCGGGTCAGGATTTAAAGGAAGTCACTTCTCCCGAGCTCAACCCCGGTTTCAAAACAATATTGGAAGAACATTACAATCCTATAATCCAACGAATCCGAACTATAGAAAAACCCATTATCGCTGCGGTTAATGGGGTGGCCGCCGGTGCCGGGGCCAATATTGCGTTGGCTTGTGATGTGGTGGTCGCTTCGGAAGCAGCGAGTTTTATTCAGGCATTCAGTAAAATAGGACTCATCCCGGACAGTGCGGGAACCTTCTTTTTACCAAGACTTATCGGATTTCAGAAGGCATCGGCCTTAATGATGCTTGGTGATAAGGTCTCTGCCAAAGAAGCCCAAGAACTGGGAATGATCTATAAAGTTTTTTCTGCCGAAGATTTTGATGCAGAAGTTACTGTTTTAGCCGAAACCCTGGCACAAATGCCTACGAAAGCCTTGGGGATGACCAAACAGCTGTTGAATCAATCCATGACGAACGATTTAAATGCGCAGCTAGAAATGGAATCTACATTACAAATTGAAGCCGCACAAAGTGACGATTATGCAGAAGGTGTTGCCGCCTTTGTAGCAAAAAGAAACCCTGTTTTTAAAGGAAAATAAATGATTGAAAAAGTAGGAATAATAGGTTCGGGAACCATGGGAAGCGGTATTGCACAAGTGGCTGCAACAGCCGGTTGTACAGTGAAAATTTTCGATACCCAAAAAGAGGCTCTGGAAACGGCCAAAGCAAGTTTGGAAAAAATCTTGAGCCGACTCGTGGAAAAAGGACGTATTGATGCGAATGAAAAAAATAGCATGCAAAAGAACATTCAATATGTAAATAGCTTAAAGGACTTGGCAGATTCACATTTGACCATTGAGGCCATTGTAGAGAATTTGGATATAAAAAAGAAGGTGTTTCAAGAACTGGAAAGCTACGTTTCTAAGGAATGTATTATAGCCTCCAACACTTCCTCTTTGTCGATTGCGTCTATTGCTTCCGCTCTGCAACTGCCGGAACGCTGTATAGGTATACATTTTTTTAATCCTGCACCCCTTATGAAATTAGTAGAGGTGATTCCGGCTATTCAAACTTCCGAAGCAACCTTACAATCGTCGGTCGAAACAATTAAAGATTGGGGAAAAACGGTTGCGATTGCAATAGATACACCAGGGTTTATAGTGAATCGGGTTGCACGACCGTTCTATGGAGAAGCGCTTCGGATTTATGAAGAAGGGATAGCCGATTTTGCAACTATCGATTGGGCGATGACCTCGAAAGGTGGTTTTAGAATGGGCCCCTTTGAGTTGATGGATTTTATTGGAAACGACGTAAACTATACCGTAACAGAAACTGTTTTTGAAGCCTTCTACTACGACCCTAGATACAAGCCGGCCTTTACTAATTTCATAAGGGGTGCAGGATTAAACGTTTTGCAGAGGCGGGATACTTGGGGCGAAAGTCGGGGAAAGGATATTATAACTACACCGAAGGAGCAGAAAAACCTGCCCCAAACAAAAACGAAACTTTGGGACAAGGTATTTTTGACCGTGTATTGGTAATGCTCATAAACGAAGCGGCAGATGCCTTGTTTTGGAACATCGCTTCCGCCGAAGATATTGACAATGCCATGACCAAAGGGGTGAATTATCCTAAAGGATTGTTGGCGTGGGCAGATGAGAAGGGCATCGATTGGTGCGTTCAAAAAATGGACGAATTATACACAGAATATCATGAAGACCGCTACCGATGCTCGCCTTTGCTTCGAAAAATGGCCAGAGAGAATAAGATATTTTTTTAATATTGGATGACTTTCTCGATAGAGACCAATACTATGAGGGATGTAAAACGTAATTTTATAGCATTATGACGAAAACAGGGAATGGAAGGAGATAAAATACCATATAAGATGCTTTCTCAGGATGCATTTAGTCAATGGCTGGGCATTGAGATCCTTGACTGTGAGGTTGGGCGGTGCAAAGTAGGTATGACGGTACGCGATGATATGCTTAATAGTATGAATAAAGCCCATGGCGGAATCAGCTATTCGTTGGCAGATACAGCATTCGGCTTTACGGCAAATACTCACGGGAAATACGCCGTTTCTATTGAAACCTCTGTGAATCATATTTCGGCTTTGGAAGCAGGAGATTATCTTACGGCCGAAGCGATTCTGGATGAACAGCGTACAAAGCTAGGGTTTACTATTGTTGAGGTGAAAAGAGGAGACGAATTGGTAGCATTGTTTAAAGGTGTCGTCTATCGTACCGCAAAGGACTGGGAAGAATAGTAACGCTAATGAAAATAGCGAATATAGAATTTTAAAATTTTTAAACTTTGAAAGAAGCATATATTATTGACGGCATTAGAACTCCCATTGGAAACTACCAAGGTACTTTGAGTGCTGTTAGAACTGATGACCTGGGTGCCTTGGTGATTGCCGAGATTGCTAAAAGAAATCCAAACATTCCTAAGGAAGCCTACAATGATGTTATCTTAGGCTGCGCAAATCAGGCCGGCGAAGATAACAGGAATGTCGCTCGTATGGCGCTGCTGCTGGCAGGACTGCCATTCACCGTGCCCGGTGAAACAGTCAATAGACTGTGCAGCAGCGGACTCTCTGCTATTGTACATGCCAGTCGTGCCATTAAGGCCGGTGACGGAGATCTATTCATCTCCGGTGGGGTGGAAAACATGACTCGTGGTCCGTATGTGATCGCTAAACCATCTTCGGCATTCGGAACAGATGCAAAAATGTACGACTCGAGTTTCGGATGGCGGTTTGTGAACCAAAAGATGCACGACCTCTACGGAACCGATGGCATGGGAAATACCGCCGAAAATTTGGTGGAAAGGCACCATATCACACGAGAAGATCAGGATGCATTCGCATATCACAGTCAGATGAAAGCTGCGAAGGCGCAAGAAAACGGTAGACTGGCTAAGGAGATCGTGCCTGTTTCTATTCCGCAGCGAAAGAAAGATCCTATTATTTTCAAAGACGATGAGTTTATAAAACCGGGGACCACCAAAGAGATCTTAGCGAAATTACGTCCGGCTTTTAAGAAAGATGGGAGTGTAACCGCAGGAAACAGTTCCGGACTTAATGACGGTGCTGCGGCTACCATCATTGCTTCCGAAGCAGCAGTAAAAAAATATAATTTAAAACCCATGGCGAGAATCGTAAGTTCTGCCGTGGTAGGAGTAGAACCAAGAATTATGGGTATCGGTCCCGTGGAGGCTTCTAACAAAGCATTAGAAAAAGCCGGATTGACCATGGGCGATATGGACGTGATCGAGTTGAACGAAGCGTTTGCATCTCAAGCATTGGCCTGTATCCGTGAATGGGGACTTGCCGATGACGATGCGCGCATCAACCCCAATGGTGGTTCGATCGCGATAGGACATCCCTTAGGTGTTACCGGTGCACGTATCGCCTATTCAGCCGCATTGGAGCTTCAGCTTACAGGGAAACGCTATGCACTCATCACCATGTGTGTTGGGGTTGGACAAGGTTATGCCGCTATCATCGAAAATGTAGATTTATATATATGAAAATTCTTATCATAGGAGGAAATGGTACTATAGGTAAAAAAGTTTCTGAAAGGTTCTCAGAAAACCATGATGTCATCATTGCCGGAAGAACTTCGGGCGATGTTACGGTTGATATTTCAAACGTACAATCGATTTCTGAAATGCTTCAGAAAGTAGGGAATGTAAACGCTATTGTAAATATTGCCGGGGATGCGAAATGGGATAAATTTGATCATCTTTCCGAAGAAGATTTTTATATAGGTATCAAGAGTAAATTGATGGGACAGGTGAATTTAGTTCGTCTGGGTAGAAAGTATCTTAAGCCCGAAGGTTCCATTACTTTGACCACAGGAATTTTAGCAGATGAACCGGTAGATATGACCACGAGTGCTGCAATGGTAAATGGAGCCGTTCAAAGTTTTGTAAAAGCAGTTGCTTTGGAAATGGATAATGGTCTGCGCGTGAATGTGGTTTCTGCCGACTTAGTAGAAGATGCGTATGAGAAATACAAAGATTATTTTCCGGGGAACACACCTGTATCCATGCGTAAGGTGGTGGATGGATATGTGAAGTGCGTAGAGGGTAGAATAAACGGTAAGATTGTAAGAATAAGAGCATAAAGATGAGAACCGTGACGGTTTCAAAATAAAAATATAGAGTCGATGAAGACACAACATTATGTAACGGGAAAATGGGTTGATGGAAGTGGAGAAGGGAGTCCAATCCTTGACTCCATTACCGGAGAACAGTTTACCAGTGTTACCACAGAAGGTTTGGACATTCCTGCCATTCTTCAGTACGGAAGGGATAAAGGCAATGTACTTCGGAAGATGACCTTTCAGGAGCGGGGAAATATGCTTAAGAAGCTTGCTTTGTACCTTACCAAACGGAAGGATGCATTTTATGAATTGAGTTACCGTACCGGCGCGACCAAGATCGACAGTTGGATCGATATCGAAGGAGGTTTTGGAAATTTGTTTGCCAATGCATCGCTTCGGAAACTATTTCCTAACCAATCCTATCACGTAGAAGGTGACCCTATCGATCTTTCGCGAGGAGGACGTTTTATGGCCCATCACATCATGGTGCCTCGAGAAGGCGTAGCTGTGCATATCAATGCATTTAATTTTCCGGTTTGGGGAATGTTGGAGAAATGTGCCGTGAATTGGATGGCGGGTATGCCCGCAGTTGTACTTCCGGCACCACAAACGGCATACCTGACTGAAGCCGTGGTAAAGGAGATCGTGGCTTCAGGAATACTACCCGAAGGAGCCATTCAACTCATTAGCGGTACGGCGCGAAACATTTTGGATACAGTGCAATCGCAGGATGTGGTGACATTTACCGGATCCGCAAGCACGGGTAGAAAACTTAAGAATCATCCGCAACTCATTGAAGAATCAGTTCCGTTCACCATGGAGGCCGACTCTCTTAACGCATCTATTTTGGGCGAAGATGCTGTTCCGGGGACGCCGGAGTTCGATCTGTTCATAAAAGAAGTTCGTAATGAAATGACCGTGAAATGCGGACAAAAATGTACTGCGATTCGTAGAATTATCGTTCCTGAAAAAGTTATGGAAGATGTACAGATCGCTTTAGGAAATGCATTGGATAAGGTCACCATTGGCGATCCTCGCCTCAAGGAGGTCCGTATGGGTTCGTTGGTGAATGACGCACAGCGTACTTCAGTAAAAGAGCAAATTCATAAAATCGCGCAAACAGCGCAAATAGTATACGGCAATTTAGAAGAAGTTGAAACGATTGGAGCCGATGCAAAAAAAGGCGCGTTTATAAGACCTATTTTACTTAGAGAAGATAAGCCGTTACAGAACGAAGCCGCGCATACAACGGAAGCCTTTGGACCGGTAAGTACCTTGATGCCCTACAAGAATTTGGAGGAAGCTATTGCCCTTTCTAAGATGGGAAAAGGTTCGTTGGTGAGTTCTATAATAACCAACGACAATAAGATTGCGAAGGAATATACCATTGCAGCTGCCACACACCACGGCAGGATTCTAATTTTGAATAGGGAAAGTGCCAAACAGAGCACAGGACACGGTTCGCCACTTCCAAACTTGATCCACGGCGGGCCGGGGCGTGCCGGGGGAGGCGAAGAAATGGGAGGTATGAGAGGGATCAAGCATTATTTACAGCGATGTGCAGTTCAAGGGTCACCAACCACACTTACAGAGGTTACCGGGATCTATCAGCCCAAAGCAGAATACAAAGAAGTTCAAAAACACCCGTTCGCCTATCATTGGGAAGATATCGAGCCCGGAATGTCCCTGCAAACGCATAAACGTACGATCACCGATGGGGATATCGTGAATTTTGCAAACCTCACTTGGGACCACTTCTATGCACATACCGACATCACTTCCTTGGATGGAAGCATCTTCGAAAAACGAACTGCCCACGGTTATTTTATTTTAGCGGCTGCGGCAGGACTTTTCGTGTATCCAAACAAGGGCCCGGTCGCTGCAAATTACGGTCTCGAAGAATGTCGCTTCTTGCGCCCCATCTATCACAACGATACCGTATATGTGCGGCTTACCTGTAAACAGAAAATCGACCGCGATCCGCGAGGAAAGGAGCTTCCCAGCGGCATTGTAAAGTGGTATGTAGAAGTGTTTGATGTGGAAGATGAACTGGTTGCCATTGCAACCATCCTTACCATGGTTCAGAAAAAACAAACAGTATTTACTGAAATGACTTCGGAAAAAATTGAAGAATTGCTTCAGCAGCTCTCTGAAGATTCAAAACCGCAATGGGGCATAATGACCCCCCAACACATGCTTGAGCATTTGGAATACACCTACAAAATAGCTTCCGGAGAAATTCAGGATTTTGAGGTTGCTACGCCGGAGAAATATCTGGAGAAGACGCACGAGTCGTTATACAATTACGAAAAATTCCCGCGGAATACCAATTTTCCTTTATTGGAAAAAAACACCTTGGAGCCTTTAAAATATGATGATCTGGAAACAGCCAAAAAGAAGTTTCTGGAAGCGCGGGAAAATTATCTTACTTTTTTTAAAGAAAATCCGGATGCCCAACTTAAAAATATAGTTTTCGGTGACCTAAACAGATTTGAATGGTATTTATTAGAACGAAAACACCTAAACCATCATTTTGAACAATTTAATCTATTGGATTAAATTGTTCAAAATTCCCGCGAAAGCGGGAATCTTATAAAAACGTATTAGGTGTGAAAAAATATAGTTTTTATATGATTACAAATAAACCAAATGGGGTTTTGTATATAGGCTGTACCGAACGATTAAAAATTAGAATCAGTCAACATAAGAGAAAGGTTCACCCGAATACTTTTTCAGCTAGATATAATTTAAATAAATTAGTTTATTTTGAAAATTTTGAAACTAAAGAAGAAGCAATTAAACGAGAAAGGCAGGTAAAAAAATGGGAAGAGATTGGAAAATAAAAAGGGTTGAAGAAAGTAATCCTACATGGAAGGACTTATATGAAGTTCTATAAAAACTAAAAATTAATTTTAAAAGAATCCCGCTTTCGCGGGAAATAAATATGACACAACCATACGTAAAACAAGATATCGCAAACGGAATTTCAACCATCGAGTTCTTTCATCCCGCTCACAATAGTTTGCCGGGGGACATCCTTCAGAAATTAGTGGACGAGATCCAGAAAGCTAGTGTAAACGATGCTGTTAGAGTGATCGTGTTGAAAAGTGGAGGAGACCGAACTTTTTGTGCAGGAGCCAGCTTTAAAGAGCTTATAAACATTAATGACGCTGAAACTGGACGGGTGTTCTTTAGTGGTTTTGCCAACGTGATCAACGCCATGCGAAAGTGTCCTAAGTTCATCATTGGTCGTATCCAAGGGAAGACCGTTGGCGGAGGTGTAGGTGTGGCTTCGGCTACCGATTACTGTATGGCTTCGAAATATGCATCGATTAAACTGAGCGAGTTGAACGTGGGGATTGGTCCATTTGTGGTAGGACCTGCCGTGGAGCGCAAATTAGGTCTTAGCGGCATGTCGCAGATCGCAATTGATGCCGATAGCTTTTATGACGCCGAATGGGCCAGACAAAAGGGATTGTACGCACAGATATTTGATTCTACCGAAGCTTTGGACGAGGCCGTTACTACGATGGCTGAAAAACTATGTACCTATAACCCGGAAGCCATGAAGGAGATGAAAAAGGTATTTTGGCAAGGTACCGAAGATTGGGACGAACTGTTGGCCGAACGAGCAGCCATTAGCGGTCGATTGGTATTGTCTGAGTTTACGAAGGAAACCCTGAAACGTTTTAAATAAACTAAAAAGTTCAATAGGTCAAAATTTTCTAGAACAATGTATATTCTAATGTATGATTTACAGTTTTAAAGGACATATCCCGGTAATTCACGAAAGTAGTTTTGTTCATCCGTTGGCTGCTGTAACAGGTAATGTCATTATTGGCAAGAACTGTTACATTGGACCGGGTGCGGCCATTCGTGGCGATTGGGGAGAGATCATACTAGAAGACGGGGTGAATGTTCAGGAAAATTGCACCATACACATGTTTCCAGGGAAATCCATCGTGTTGAAGGAAGGAGCGCATGTAGGTCATGGAGCAATAATTCACGGAGCCAACTTGGGGCGTAATTGCCTTATTGGAATGAATAGTGTAATCATGGATGATGCCGAGATAGGTGATGAATGCATCGTTGGTGCGATGAGCTTTGTGAAAGCTGAAACTATTTTTGGTAAAAGAAAGTTGATCGTTGGGAATCCTGCGAACGCTATAAAAGATATTTCCGAGGATATGATCGCCTGGAAGACTGCCGGAACTAGATTGTATCAGCAGTTGCCTAAAGACTGCTTTGAAAGTTTAAAGGAAGTGGAGCCACTACGTGAAATTCCGAAGGACCGTCCTGTACAAGAAGATTTTTATAAAACATTACAAGAGCTTAAGCGAACCGAATAAATGAAGGAGTTTGAATTTAAAATGCCTAAAATGGGCGAAAGCATTACCGAAGGGACCATCATCAATTGGTTGGTCCAAGAAGGAGAGTCCTTTAACGAGGGAGACATCCTCTTGGAAGTTGCAACCGATAAGGTCGATAACGAAGTTCCGGCCCCGGCAGGAGGTACCATGCTTGCACATCGGGCAACGGCAAAGGAGGTAGTTCCCGTGGGAGCTGTAATCGCATTGCTAGACCTTTCTGAAATTCCTTCGGGAGGCGCTAAACCATCGAAGACGGGGGGTATTGCTTCCGAAGCAAAAAACAAGCCACGTAAAGAGCCTGCAAGTATAATACCAAAGAAATCCTCAGCAACTTCACAATTTACGCTGAATAAGAATGTGTTTATAAGTCCGTTGATCGATAGTATTGCCCGTAAACATCATATAAGCTATGAAGAACTGGCGCGTATTCCGGGTACAGGGAAAGATGGCAGATTACGCAAAAGTGATTTACTTCAGTATATTTCAGAAGGCAGGCCTTTCCGGTTCGCCCAAATGGTTCCTGAAGTATCCGGGTTTCAAATACCGGATCTAAAATTCGATAAAGGTACCGGTAAGATCGTGGAAATGGATCGTATGCGACAAATGATCGCGGATCATATGGTTTTCAGTAAGCATACAGCACCTCATGTTACCGCCTATGTCGAAGCAGATCTCACCGATATGGTCCAATGGCGGAATGCTCATAAAGAAGAATTTCAGAAAAAGTATACTGAAAAGCTCACCTTTACACCCTTGTTCGTTGCCTGTGTCGCAAAAGCCATACAGGCCTATCCCATGATCAATTCTTCCATGGAAGGCAATACCATTATTGTGAAAGACGAGATCAATATCGGAATGGCTACAGCCTTGCCCAGTGGGAACCTCATTGTTCCCGTGGTTAAGAATGCCGATAAGATGAACCTTCAGGAACTGGCTGCTGCAACCAACCAGTTGGTAGCTAAGGCCCGGGACAACAAGCTAAAAGGCGATGACACCAAAGGGAGTACCTTTACCATTAGCAATGTAGGAACCTTTGGCAGCCTCATGGGAACACCTATAATCAATCAGCCGGAAGCAGCCATCTTGGCTACCGGGATCATTAAAAAACGGGCGGAGGTCATGGAACGTGAAGATGGCGACCATATCGAAGTACGCCACATGATGTATCTGTCCTTGTCGTTTGACCACAGGATCGTTGACGGTTATTTGGCAGGTTCGTTCCTACGCCGAATCGCCGATGAGATGGAACAATTTGAAGGGAAAATGGATGTTTAGAGATATGACGGGTCCGTCCGTCGTTTCTCGTGACTCAAACTAGTTGACAATGAATAAAGATATATTAAACAAAGCCTATATAAATCTGGTCACAGCCAAGGCTATGACCGAGATCTACGAAGAAAATTTTAAGGTCGTATCCAAATACGTGCATGCCACCTCCAGAGGACATGAAGTGATCCAAACAGCATTGGGGATGCAATTGTTACCACAGGATTATGCCTTTCCGTATTATCGGGATGATAGTATGCTGCTCGCTTTAGGAATGGAACCGTACGACCTTATGTTACAGGTTTTGGCCAAAAAGGACGATCCGTTTTCCGGTGGAAGGACCTACTACTCGCATCCCAGTTTACGCAATGACGATAAACCCAAGATTCCGCATCAAAGCAGTGCTACAGGGATGCAGGCCATTCCGGCTACGGGAGTGGCATTGGGCTTTTGGTATAAGGAATCTGAGAACTTACACAATCCTAAGGAAGCACAACCATTGGTAGTTTGTTCGTTAGGGGATGCTTCTGTAACTGAAGGAGAGATCGCCGAAGCCTTTCAAATGGCTGCCTTAAAACAGTTGCCTATTTTGTATTTGGTGCAGGACAACGGCTGGGATATTAGTGCAAATGAAGCCGAGACACGTGCCCAGAATGCGTATGAGTACGCAGCAGGGTTTCATGGTTTAGAGGCTATTTCTATCGATGGCACCGACTTTGAAAGTTGTTATTCTACCTTAGCAGATGTTATTGATACCATACGAACCGAACGGCGTCCCTTCTTGGTTCATGCCAAAGTTCCCTTATTGAACCACCACACTTCGGGAGTGCGCATGGAATGGTATCGCGATGATCTGGAAGAAGCTCGCAGTAGAGACCCTTACCCCAAAATGCGAACTTTATTGCTAAAAAATGGTTTTTCTGAAAAGGAATTGGAAACAATAGAGGCATCAGCCAAGAAAAAAGTTTCTGCTGCCTTAGAGAAAGCACTTAAAGCCGAAGATCCAAAACCGGAAGATCTGTTTACCCATGATTTTGCTCCTACCGAAATTACTGAGGAGAAGGGGGAACGGTCGCCAAAAGGTGCAGAAAAGGTGGTGATGGTGGACTGTGCGCTATTTGCCATTGAAGAGCTAATGGCGAAGCATAAAGAATGTTTGTTGTACGGACAGGATGTAGGTGGACGGTTAGGAGGCGTCTTTCGGGAGGCAGCAACCTTGGCGCAAAAATTTGGAGATAATAGGGTCTTTAATACGCCTATTCAAGAAGCTTTTATTGTAGGCTCGACCGTAGGAATGAGTGCCGTGGGTCTTAAACCAATCGTGGAGGTGCAATTCGCCGATTATATCTGGCCGGGTTTGAATCAATTGTTTACAGAAGTAAGTAGAAGCTGCTATTTGTCGAACGGGAAATGGCCGGTTTCCATGATCCTTCGCGTGCCCATAGGAGCCTATGGAAGCGGAGGGCCTTATCACTCGTCTTCGGTAGAAAGTGTGGTAACCAACATACGCGGTTTAAAAATAGCCTATCCCAGTAACGGGGCAGATCTTAAGGGATTGATGAAAGCAGCGTATTACGATCCCAATCCCGTGGTCATCTTTGAGCATAAAGGGCTGTATTGGAGTAAAGTGCCGGGCACTAAAGGAGCGACATCTATAGAACCGGCAGAAGATTATGTGTTGCCTTTTGGTAAAGCATGGGTGCTTCAGGAGATCTGGAAGAAGGAAGAGGAAGAGACGCTATCGGTCATCACCTACGGTATGGGTGTGCATTGGGCGATGAATGCTTCCGAAGCTTTGGGTATGCAGGACAGCATAGAAATTGTAGATCTACGAACATTGCATCCTTTGGATTACGAAACCGTCTTCAAATCGGTTGAGAAATGTGGTAAATGCTTGGTCGTTACCGAGGAACCTTCAGAAAACAGTTTTTCAAGAGCCTTACAAGGTAGAATACAAGAGGAGTGTTTCCAGTACTTGGACGCACCGGTCATGGTGATCGGTTCAGAAAACATGCCTGCCATTCCATTAAACAGTACACTGGAAGAAACCATGATTCCATCTACCGAGAAAGTGAAAAAGAAGATATTGGAGTTGTTGGATTATTAATGGGGTGCTTTTTAAACATTATAAAGAAATAAAAAAGGGAGCTTTTCAGGCTCCCTCTTGTATTGGATAGTTAGTGACTCAATGCTATAACTTTACTAATTTCACAGTCTTAACTGCTTCACCCACTGTTACACTGGCGAAATAGGTGCCGGAAGCCTGTGCGGAGAAATCGATGTCCATTTTATTTGAATCTCCTTCCATAGCCAATACTTGCTGTCCTAACACGTTGAATACGGTAACCATTGAAATTGCTTCGTTTGCCTTGATAGTCACGATATCCTTCACCGGATTTGGATAAAAATCGAAGCCCTCAATGACAACATCTTCCGTTCCTAGCGTAGGGTCGTAAATGAGCAGATCGAAAGTCGCTCCCACGGGCATAGCAGATTGATCTTCGGTATAAATAGCCCAATTGCTGCCGGTATACCAAACTCCAATGGTCTTATCTAATACAACGTTAGAGGTGTCTCCGGTAACACCCCAATTGTGGCTTGCTACGAAAACCGCATCGGGATTACCATCCAACAGAGGGTGGGAGATCGTTGTCCAGTTGTTCGTTATATTTCCCACATCTGCTTGGTGACGCATGTTTTGCACCCCTTCTCCTTCCACTACCACAAAAAAAGCTGCATCAGTGGGAATGGAGGTAAGGTCTTCTGCGTAGATGATCCAATGGTTGGTTCCTGCTGTATCATCATACCAAAACCCGTAGTTTTGATCGTTGTAGACACCATTTGGGTTCCAATATGTAGTTAACAATGCAATAGCGTTTGGGTTTCCGTTCAGGGCCGGGTCGTTAAGGATGGTGTAGGCCGTACTCGACCCTTGATTTCCGGCATTGGAAACATGGGTGAAAGCCTCTGTTCCTTGAGCAATATAAATATTGAAAGAAACATCGGGTTGCATAGATGAATTGTCTTCATTAAAGACACACCATTTGTTTTCAGTAATGCTGTAAAAAGCTCCGGTCTTTTTATCGTTATAAACCCCGGTGCCATTGGAAGGATTCCAATTGTGGGTAACGATAATTTTTGCCGTTGGGTTGTTATTGAGATCCGGGTGGTCAATATAGGTCACGGCAGATGTGATATTTCCGGGATTTGATGTGTGCACGAACATATGGGGTTGTGCAAATGCGAAAGCTGTCCAAAGAACAACTAAAAAAGTAAGAATCGTTTTCATAAGTTTAGATTTATAGTTAATATTGAGAGCAAACCTATGAGATAAGTCTTTGTAAATCAAGAGTTAAAAGATCCTAAATGCACACGGGGGTTTTCCTGCTTTTTAAGGGAATAGCCCTTTTATGTAATTCAAAATGAGACGAAAGGGGATGATGGAGTGAAAACAGTTTTTTTGAAGCAACGCATATAAAGGCTTCTGAATAAAGGAATAGGAAACGATTTTATAAAAAGAACAAGCGAATAAAAAAACCCTCATTTAGATGAGGGTTTTTACTGTTACCTGGTCATGGTGCCGGGAGGATATTTTGCGAGTATCTCACTCACGATTTCTCTAATTCGTTCTTCTTTTTTATCCATATTGCGTGTCACGAGATTGGAAGTACCCATACCTTGCCAAACCAACTCATTGGTTTTTGCGTCGATAAGATCGATATAAAGGGTGCCCTCTGTTGTGGTAGAGACAGAAGTGTTGTATCCGTTCCCAAACCACCAAGGATTCCATCCCCAACCGAAACCAAAATTATTATTATACACATCTACACGCTCGCGCTCCTTTGTAAAGATGCTCACGAGAATGTCCGGTGTTTCCGATTTGTTCATTCCTTTCGCCGAGAGTTCGGTGTCTATCGCTCGAAGAATACGTTTCTTATCCAGATCGGATATCTTGGCCTTGTCGATCCCTGGCTTATAAAAGGCATACGTATTGTACGTGCTAAAATTTGCTTGTCGGTCATAATCGGTGGCAACGCGAACCGTGGTACACGAAGCCGCCACGAAAAGCAATAAGAGGGGTAAAAATTTTAAAGCTTTCATAGTAGATTTTTTAATTACAGTAAAGTATCATCAACAAAATTTGGAAGCGTGACCACTAAGTCCGGAGTGTTTTCCATAGCTCTTTTTATGGCGAAAATAGCTTCTTCGTTCCGTGCCCAACTGCGTCGTGCGATTCCATTATTCACATCCCAGAAAAGCATGGATTCCAGACGTCTTTGCGCATCATTACTACCATCAAGAACCATACCAAATCCACCATTAATAACTTCACCCCAGCCCACGCCACCGCCGTTGTGGATGCTTACCCAGGTAGCTCCGCGAAAGCTGTCTCCAATGACGTTGTGAATGGCCATATCGGCTGTGAAGCGGCTTCCATCGTAAATGTTAGAAGTCTCACGATATGGAGAGTCGGTTCCGGAGACATCATGGTGATCCCTACCTAGTATCACCGGGCCGATTTTCCCTTCTGAAATGGCCTTATTAAAGGCCGATGCAATGTTAATCCGGCCTTCACTGTCGGCATATAAGATACGCGCTTGTGATCCCACGACCAATTTGTTCTCCTGTGCCCCTTTAATCCATTTTATGTTGTCACCCATTTGTTGCTGAATCTCCTTCGGGGCATCTTGCATCATGGTTTCTAGGACATTGTTGGCGATGGCATCGGTCTTGGCAAGATCTTCTTTAGAACCCGAGGCACAAACCCAACGAAAGGGGCCAAACCCATAATCAAAACACATAGGGCCCATAATATCTTGTACGTAGGAAGGATATTTGAAGTCAATTCCATTAGAGGCCATGATATCGGCTCCGGCACGGGAAGCTTCCAACAGGAAGGCATTTCCGTAGTCAAAGAAATAAGTACCCTTAGCGGTATGCTTGTTAACCGCTTCTGCGTGACGACGCAGTGTTTTTTGAACTTCTTCTTTAAATTTTTTAGGATCACTTGCCATAAGCGCATTGGCTTCTTCGTAAGTCATCCCAACAGGGTAATAGCCACCTGCCCACGGATTATGTAAGGAAGTTTGGTCGCTTCCAAGATCGATGTGAATGTCTTCTGTGTCGAAATGCTCCCATACATCAACCACATTCCCATCATAGGCAATCGAAACCGTTTCCTTAGCTGCCAAGGCTTCTCGTACGCGATCACTCAAAGCGTTGAGGTCTGAAATGACTTCGTCTACCCATCCTTGACTGTGTCTTGTATGAGTTGCTTTTTTATTGACTTCGGCACAAACAGTCACGCATCCTGCGATATTTCCCGCTTTGGGCTGTGCACCACTCATGCCGCCCAATCCGGAAGTGACAAAAAGACCACCTTGGGGATCTTTTTTTATTTTTCTGAAACCATTTAATACCGTAATCGTTGTTCCGTGAACGATCCCTTGCGGACCGATATACATATAGCTTCCCGCGGTCATTTGTCCGTATTGTGTGACGCCAAGAGCGTTGAACTTTTCCCAATCATCGGGTTGGGAGTAATTGGGGATCATCATACCGTTGGTAACCACTACTCGGGGTGCGTCTTTGTGAGAAGGGAACAAACCCAGCGGATGACCGGAGTACATTACTAGGGTTTGTGTTTCGGTCATTTCTGAAAGATACTTCATTACAAGTCTGTATTGCGCCCAATTTTGAAATACAGCACCGTTACCGCCATACGTGATTAATTCATGCGGGTGTTGGGCAACGGCATGATCTAAATTATTTTGGATCATGAGCATGATCGCCTTTGCCTGCTCACATTTCCCGGGATAATCGCTAATAGGTCTTGCAAAGATCTCATGGTCCGGCCGAAATCGATACATATAAATACGGCCATAGGTATTGAGCTCTTCTTTAAATTCGGGTAAAAGGGTAGCATGATGTCGTGGCTTAAAATAACGTAACGCATTTTGCAAGGCCAATTTCTTTTCTTCCGCAGAAAGTATTTCCTTTCGTTTTGGTGCGTGGTTAATGGAGGAATCGTAGGGTTTCGGTTGTGGCAATTGATCGGGAATTCCTTGCTGTATTTCTTCAGAAAATGTCATGAGATGCTTACAAATTTAAGGTTGCTGAATCGATGTGTCTGCAAAGGGCACTGATGCTATTCTTTTTGTTGTTGACTATTGGTTTTTTTGTTGAATCCATACGGGCAATGACGGCAGCCGCTTTCACAGCAATAACCGCGTTTTAAGTGGTATTGCTCAGTAAAGCACCGATAGCCCTCGGGAGTTACATAATAATCACCTTCCTCGAGAGGAATATTTTTCTTAGGGAATAACATCTTACAAAAGTAACATTTTCTTACCTTGAACACATGATAGTTGTGGTGAATCGATTTTTGCTTCGGAAAAATTTTTTAGGAATAACGCTTTGGCCCTTTATTATTCTGAAGCATGCTTCGCTTCGAGAAGATGTGATTTTTCTCAATCACGAGCGCATCCACTTTCGGCAACAGATAGAATTGCTCGTACTTCCTTTCTATGTTTGGTATTTGTTGGAATATGGGATTAGGCTCCTTCGGTATAGAGACCGTTACAAGGCGTATCGAAACATTAGTTTTGAACGCGAAGCTTATAGGCACGAAAAAGACCTCGATTATTTAAAAAAGAGGTCTTTTTGGCGGTTTATCTATTTCCTGAATTAATTTTCTTTTTCTAGCGTAACGTTTGGTTCCTCTTTCTCCTTTGAAAGTGCTGCTGCATCGCTCAGATCCTTACGGATCTTCGGAACGTCTTTTTTAGCCGGTTCCACCAAAGTCGCTTCTTTTAATAGAATGGAACTGTTTTGCTCTGCTTGCAGTGTTAGTGTTTCTGCTTTAGAAGCAGTCATTTGCAAAGGTCCCGGTCCCACGGGGAGACGCAGTCCAACATGTTTGGACGTTACCCTACCTGAAGCATCCTTGGTGTCGGCACGATTAGCCACAATTTGCCAAGAAAAAGAAACATTGCTAGTGCCTCCTTGTAATTCTTTTACCGTAAACCCGTCAGCAGATTTGTTTGTAACATAGACACCGTTGCAATCGCCTTCCAGGGTAACAAAGACCTTTAAGGGATGATCGCTATCTACAAAAATAGCTTCCTTTAAAATAGGATCTATTTCAATACGTGCTTCTCCATTCACCAAGGTTCCTACACCATAATCCTGAAATAAGATCTCCGGTGTTTCCGGGGCGTACATGATGCGTGGAATTCCCTGTGAATCATTAATCAAAGTGGAAACAGATCCCGGACCAATGATTTTATAGTCGGTACCGGAGCTTCCGGCTGCATTGGTGTTGTGCCGAAGCCCGACAAAAGCATAACTGGGGGTTCCGTTGTTTACGTTCCCTCCGCTAAAGTAGCCTCCAAAGTAGCTATCGGCAGCAGCAAGAACGGGAATACCTCCGGTTCCCGTCGCGGCAATATTATCAAATCCTGCCAAAACTGCTGTTGCTCTAGTACCATTATTTGCTGCATTGGTCGTAATATCGTTATCGGTATCTAGTATAAACTGACCTCCATAATTTCCACGATTTCCATTAACCCTGCTTCCAAGACCTGCATAACCGTATACGCCCAATCGAGTGCTTGAGGCTGCAATTCCCGCACCGTTGGTTGGAATAACAATATTAGTGCTGTTATTCCCCACAGCTACTATACCACTGCCGGTAGTTGAGTTGCTTAGCGCATAAACTCCGGTATTCCCGGTTCCGGCTACTCCCGATCCTGTTGTGAGGGTATTTATACTTGTTCCGTTATTACCGACGCCACCTATACCCGTTCCGGTAGCGCTTGTAGAAAAACCAACACCCCCCATACTGCCATTCATCGTCGCTCCGGTACCCGATAAACTTACAAGACCGGCGTTGGCTCCTGAAGCAACCAAGCCCACTCCACTAGTACCTTGATTTCTAATAAATCCACCATATCCGGAATTGTTGTTTGCAATACCGAAAACTCCTACACCCGCACCATCTACTTGTCCTTGTATCCCTGTACCGTTAGCAGTGTTATAGCCCAGAACTCCTCTTCCCGTTCCTGTATTTTGTCCTATAACACCATTACCACTACCTACACTAGCTCCAAATACCCCTATTCCTGTAGCATCATTTTGCCCTTGAACACCGTATCCCGTACTGGTGCTAAAACCAATGACTCCACGGCCAGTGCCGGTATTGTCTCCAACCACGCCATAGCCTCCGCCCGAACTTGTCCCAATAACACCAAAGCCTATGGCGACATTTCCATACACACCAACCCCGTTCGTAGTTGCATTTTCTCCATAAAGGCCGATTCCATTGCCTCCTGAAGCATAGCCATTAATTACAGATTCATCTGTAGCACCGGTAACAGTAAAACGGTCACCGGCCACGGGCCCCGGATTGTTTACAGAAACCTGGCCATTCGCCAACAAACGAAGTCGTTCCGTGCCTGCGGTAGAAAACAGTAAAATGTCCGGGTCATTCCTATACATTCCGGTATTGGGATCGGCACTCCACGAATAGATAGGAGTTGCTGCCGTACCATCAGCATACGCCCAAAGCCTACCGCCGTTCGCTACTGTTGTTCCACTGCTAACTTCAAATCGGTCCAACGAATTGGTCTTGATTCGCATCGCCATGTTATCAGTCGTTCCCAAAAAATGTACCGTGTTGGTTGTTCCGGCATTTCCCAGTTTCGTCCAATCATCACTGGGAACAGAAGCTGCCGCGATTCGAACCCAACTGCTTCCGTCATTGTAATAATAGCCCGGAGTAACATCTCCTGCCGTATTCTTGTTGTAAACGACCATTCCTTGTATGTTTCCCGAAAGTGGTGACGGATTGGTCGTGGCGAGAAGATCTACACGAGGTAACAATAAACCTTTTGTATTGGTGGTAGCATCCCCAATTTCAAGTAATGCATCGGGATTTGGATTGGTATTTCCAATACCAACTTGACCATATGAAAACAAATTAGCAGATAAGATACATAGGAGGAATAAATGACCTCTGAAACAAAGTGAAGTTGATCGTTTCATAGCTCTAACTATTAGGGAATTATAGTCTAAGATACTATGAAACCGAAGTAATTAGTTGATAAGTACAGGGTATTCGATAAAATGTAAGTATAATCGATAAGTGTAAAGTCCGGTAGTTTAGAAATTTCTGAAATTAGAAAAGCCCTCAGGAACCTGAAGGCTTTTCTTACAAATTGATAAGCGGGGGTATTAGTTAGATTCTATTTTTTGATCACTTTTTTAGTAATAGAACCAACTTCTGTAGATACTTTTACAAAGTAAATGGCCGTTTCCAGATCTGATAAGTTCAACACATAGTGATGGTCTTCTTTATCCATGATCTCAACTACTCTTCTACCTCTTAGGTCGAACACCACGATATCGGTGATAACAGCGTTAGGGGAATGAATGTTAACTATATCTTCGGTTGGATTAGGATAGGTTGTGATTGAGGCTAAGACACTTGCTGAGGTGTCTAACACGGTATCACTCTCGAACATAATCGTAAAGCGCTGATCGAATGTTCCTTTATTGCTTTCAAACTCATAGGTAGATTCAGTAAGGTTTGTAAGGATATTTGTTTGATTGTCCAACAGGTATACGGTTGTTGATTCTATATGTATCCCTTCTATATTTTCGAGAGAGATCGTATATACAGCATTGGCATTGACCTGACTCGCAAACCCCATAGAGATCTTAGTGGTTGGATCAAAGGATTCTCTTGTTTGAATACCCAATTGAATCGGGTTGTTGTCGATATGAGAATACAAAGAGATGGCTGTGGCTAATCGCTTACTGTCGTACCCGGCATCCCACAGGGGTGTACCTATTGGATTAAATGCTATTAATGCATTGCTGCCTATTTCATACTCTGTATTGCGAACACTCAACCAGATCCTGTCGATTTCAAGTTCATCTGCCGGGTTACGGAGGGTTGTATTACCGCTAGTAAGACGCATACTGTTGTCGAAACTCACGGTTCCTGCGGCCATTGCTTTAATCGCAAACCCTTGTCCCGTAGATATAACACCATTGGGCGTTGTAGATGTACCGGGATCGTTTGCCGCTTTCACTCCTCCGGATAGATTGTACATAGAAATGTCATCCATGCTAAAGTTAATACTACCGGCGCCGGGGATACTTGGACTTGGAGCCGTTAAATGTTCCCAGAAGTAAATTTCATTGATCAATGGGTTAGCATTGATCAGGTCGATGGCAGAGATCGCTGAAGGATAAGGATTCGCCAATACGTTGGGTGTTCC
>NZ_CAXAXI010000032.1:0-24693 GCF_963972995.1 uncultured Altibacter sp. | reverse complement strand
AATTTCAATATTCCAATGAACTTTTAATCTCTTTTCAAAACAAAACAAATCGTGTTTCTATAGTCACTCATTGTTTTAGCGGGTGCAAATGTACAACAGTTTTTTAAACCTGCAATACTTTTTAAAAAATAATTTCAAAAAAAATTCAGACCGTTGTTTTTGCAGCTATTCGAACAGTTATTTGTTCTTCAAAGCGGGTGCAAAGATAGTATGGTTTTTATCTTGTGCAAACTTAAAACCATCTTTTTTTGAGATATTTTTACTACAAGATGATAAGGCTTTGAAAGTATTGAACTTAGCTTAAAACAAATTTTTATCCGCCATTATACCTATATATATACACTATTTTTTGCGCTAAGGATTGAGCGGTTGCTTGAGCTCTTTCTAAAAACAGCGTTTTGGGAAAAGCGAGCCGCGAAAGCCTGCCCTTTTTAGCCTTAAAAAGGGAGCGCCCAAAGTATTCTATTTCTTACACTTCTCGAATTATCTCTTAGGATTCTATTGTATAAGGCAGAAACTCGTAGTATCTTTGCCCCTGCCTTTTGGCACCCTTTTTAAACTATAATGTATGATAGCGATTACCTTACCAGACGGAAGTGTAAAAGAATTTGAAGCCGGCAGTACGCCCATGGATGTCGCCAAAAGTATAAGTGAAGGCTTGGCGCGCAATGTGATCTCTGCTTCGTATAATGGTACAACGGTAGAAACCAGTACTCCGCTCCAAAAGGATGGTTCATTAATATTGTATACCTGGAACGATGATGCCGGAAAAAAGGCATTTTGGCACTCTTCGGCTCATATTCTCGCACAGGCTTTGGAGGAATTGTACCCCGGTGTCAAGTTGACCATTGGTCCGGCGATCGAGAATGGTTTCTATTACGATGTAGATTTTGGTGCTGAAACAGTTTCTGAAAAGGACCTTCCGGCTATTGAAGCCAAGATGCTAGAGATCGCTCGAGGAAAGCATGAGTTCTCTATACGGGAAGCTTCCAAGACCGAAGCACTTTCCTACTACAAAAAACAAGGAAACGAGTATAAGGTTGAATTGATCGAAGCCCTAGAAGACGGCAGTATCACTTTTTGTGATCACGACACCTTTACCGATCTGTGTCGCGGGGGTCATATCCCTAATACGGGTATTGTAAAGGCCGTAAAACTTATGAGTATTGCCGGAGCCTATTGGCGAGGTGATGAGAACAATACACAGCTTACCCGTATCTACGGGATAAGTTTTCCGAAGCAAAAAGACCTAACCGAATATTTAGAGCTTCTTGAAGAGGCTAAGAAAAGAGACCATCGAAAGCTAGGAAAAGAATTGGAGCTTTTTACCTTCTCTCAGAAAGTGGGTCAAGGATTACCCCTTTGGTTACCTAAAGGTGCGGCCTTGCGCGAACGTTTGGAGAATTTCCTTAAAAAGGCTCAGAAAAAAGCCGGTTATGAAATGGTGGTTACCCCGCATATCGGTCAGAAGGAGCTGTATGTCACTTCCGGACATTATGCAAAGTACGGTGCCGATAGTTTTCAGCCCATTCACACCCCCAAGGAAGATGAAGAATTCCTGTTGAAGCCTATGAACTGTCCGCACCACTGTGAGATCTACAAGAGCGGACCTTGGTCGTATAAAGACCTTCCAAAACGGTATGCCGAATTCGGAACCGTATATCGCTATGAACAAAGCGGCGAATTACACGGCCTCACGCGCGTACGTGGTTTTACACAAGATGATGCACACCTTTTTTGTACGCCCGACCAGTTAGACAAGGAATTTAAAGATGTGATCGACCTGGTGTTGTATGTTTTTGGTTCGTTAGGATTTGAGAATTTTACGGCACAGGTGTCACTGCGCGACCCAAATACGCCTGAAAAATACATAGGTAATTTAGAGAATTGGGAAAAAGCAGAAGCTGCTATCCTAAGTGCTGCGAAAGACAAAGGATTGAATTATGTAGTTGTGGAAGGCGAAGCGGCATTCTATGGTCCTAAGTTGGATTTCATGGTCAAGGATGCATTGGGTAGACAGTGGCAGTTAGGTACAATACAAGTAGACTACAACTTACCCGAACGCTTTGAATTGGAATATAAGGGCAGCGACAACGAAATGCATCGACCCATCATGATTCACCGTGCTCCTTTTGGAAGTATGGAACGATTTATTGCTATATTGTTGGAGCATACAGGAGGGAATTTCCCGCTGTGGCTCATGCCGGAGCAGGTAGCAATCCTATCATTGAGTGAAAAATATGAAAAATACGCTCAAAAAGTTTTAAATTTGCTTGAAAATGACGAAATTCGCGCCCTTGTAGACAATAGGAACGAGACGATTGGCAAGAAAATACGCGAAGCTGAGATGAAAAAGCTTCCCTATATGTTAATTGTTGGTGAGCAGGAAGAAAAAGACGGTACGGTTTCTGTTAGAAAACATAGTCATGGAGACTTGGGTACGATGACCCTTTCTGAATTTTCGGAATTAATTAACACCGAAATTCAAAAAAATATCGTAGAATTTAATGTGTAACCATAATAATTTATAGTCATAGCAATACGAAGAAAAAGAAGCAGGGGCCCGGCAAGGGTCATTAAAGAAGATCAACACAGGATCAACCGAAAAATCCGAGCCGAAGAAGTACGCCTCGTTGGAGACAACGTTGAGATAGGAGTATATCCTTTAAAGAAAGCGCAAGAGATTGCCGAAGAGCAGGAATTGGACCTGGTAGAGATTTCCCCTAATGCAAACCCTCCGGTTTGTAAGATTATGGATTATAAAAAATTCGTCTACGAGCAGAAGAAGCGCGAGAAGGCGATGAAAGCCAAGGCGACCAAGGTCACTATTAAAGAGATTCGGTTTGGACCCAATACCGATGATCACGATTATGAGTTCAAGAAGAAGCACGCCGAGAAATTTTTAAAGGATGGCGCCAAACTGAAAGCTTACGTGTTCTTTAAAGGACGTTCCATTATTTATAAAGATCAAGGTGAGATCCTTTTGTTGAAGTTGGCTCAAGAGCTTGAAGATTATGGGAAGGTTGAGCAAATGCCAAAACTGGAAGGAAAACGAATGATCATGTTCATTTCCCCGAAAAAGAAATAATACTTCCTCGAATACGAGGAAGATCACAATAAAGCGAAGTAATACAAAAAGAAGAAAACATGCCGAAACAGAAAACAAAATCCAGTGCTAAGAAGCGTTTTAAGCTTACAGGTACCGGTAAGATCAAAAGAAAGCATGCGTTTAAAAGTCACATCTTGACAAAGAAGTCTAAAAAACGTAAGCTAGCATTGACTCATGATACTTTAGTTCATGAGGCCGATGAGAGTAATGTTAAACAAATGCTTCGATTGAAGTAAGCGTTTAACCGGTTAACACTAATTAATAACCCTGGAGTTGGGCTACATAGAAGACACAACGTTTTCATAAGTAAATAAAGTACACAGAATACGTGTCGCCTGCTACAAAAAACAAGTAAATTATGCCAAGATCAGTAAATTCAGTTGCTTCAAGAGCCAGAAGAAAAAAGGTAATGAAGCAAGCCAAAGGATACTTTGGAAGACGTAAAAATGTATGGACCGTTGCTAAGAACGCAGTTGAAAAAGCAATGTCGTATTCCTACAGAGACCGTCGCGCAAAAAAGAGAAATTTTAGATCCTTATGGATCACCCGTATTAATGCGGGAGCACGCCAGCACGGCATGTCTTATTCTCAGTTTATGGGGAAACTCAAAGCTAATGATATCGAATTGAACCGAAAAGTTCTTGCCGATTTAGCTATGAATCATCCGGAAGCTTTTGAAGCGATCGTAAACAAAGTAAAATAAGATTATCTAACTTATTATTTCGCCTAAACCCGCTCAATAGAGCGGGTTTTTTATTGTTCTTTATCCAAATTTCCTTAGCTCCTTCTCACTAACAAAGTTTCCGTATCTTAGTAAAAAGCTTCCAATGCATTTACGAACTATTGTTCTTATTGCTGTGTTACTAGTATTAGGTCCTACGCTATGGGCTCAAAAAGGGACCGGTAAGTCCTATCGCATAGATCGGTATTCTTCTATTTATTTGCCTTTGGGGAAGATTTCATTTGCCGACAGTATTGTTAGTTTTACCATTGGGGATCCCCCGCCTCTCGAAAAGTATGCAGATCCACTACAATCACTTCACGAACCTAATTACAAAAACTATCACTCCGGTAAATTTCTGTCCTTAGGCTGTAAAGGAAGTATTACGTTGGCCTTTACAGATAATGGTTTTATGAATCTTCCGGGGAATGACCTCTATATTTTTGAAGTAGGACCATCGAAAGAATCTGCCAAGATCGAAATTTCCGTGGACGGTAGCGAATGGTTTTACGCGGGCACCATTGCCGGAGGAAAATCTATAATCGATCTTAGTGAAGAGCAAATAGATCCCGAAATTGTCTTCTACTATATGCGAATCACAGACTTACAAGACTTGTGCAAGAGCAAAACTGCCGGAGCGGACATTGACGCAGTTGGAGCGATCAATAGTGTGATTAAATTATCCATAAATGCAGATGTTCTTTTTGATGTTGCCGAATTCAAGCTTAAGACCAGCGCACAACAAACCCTAGATACACTTACACAACTCATCAAACAAGTGGACAAAGCCACTATTGTCGTGGAAGGACATACAGACAGTGATGGAAGTGACGCCTCCAATATGACCCTTTCTGAAAACCGATGTTATTCGGTCGTAGATCAACTTCGAGCGCTACTCGGCTATGAAGCGCATTACGATTATGAGATCCGTGCTATGGGTGAAACGCGACCCAAGGTGGACAATGATACGCCTGAGAATAAACAAATGAATCGGCGCGTAGAAATTACCGTGCTTCCACCCAAAGATTATTACAATTCCTTACCGAAACAAGATTAGGTTTTCTGCTTCTTTTTCTTGGCTGCAGGGAATAAAACGTTATTGAGAATTAACCGATAGCCCGGAGAATTGGGATGTAATGCGAGTTCCGTCTTGGCGTCCCCTACCCTGTGCTGATAGTCTTCAGGATCGTGTCCGCCGTAGAAAGTAAAGAATCCCTTCCCTTTTATTCCGTGAATATACCGGGCTTCTCCATTTGATTTGTTCTGTCCCATGATCAAAACATTCGCCTTGATCTGATCGCTGTCATACGACGTAGTTTGTCCCATAAATCCTTTTACGAGTGCCGTATGGTTCTGAACTAACATACAAGGAATGGGGTCCCATTTAGCACTGTAGTCCATCAAGGAAAAATAATCGGTTTCTTTAGCAACATTACGTTTGGTGGTCATATCTATAGAGGAGAACTCATACACCATAGGACTACGCTCCAAAATAAAATCGGTAAAGGCAAATGTGCGGTTGTAGTCGATCTTACTTTGATATCCCGGTTCACTGGGATCACCGTCGAACATGGGTTCACAGATATCGACACCTTCTGCCGCCAATGCAATATCAAAACTATCGGTAGCACTACACATGGCAAACATGAAGCCACCGCCAATAACATAATCTCTAATCTTTAAGGCAACATCTCTTTTTGCTTCGGAAACTTTTGCGTATCCCATTTTTGAAGCAAGTGCTTCAGCACGTTCCTTATCCTCAATGTACCAAGGAGCAGCGCGATAGGCCCGATAGAATTTTCCGTATTGTCCTGTGAAATCTTCGTGATGCAGGTGCAACCAATCGTATAGTAACAATTGATCGCCTATGACCTCTTCGTCGTAGATGATGTCGTAGGGAATTTCAGCATAGGTAAGCACCATAGTGACCGCATCATCCCAAGGCTGATTTCCTTTGGGTGAGTAAACGGCAATACGAGGGGCCTTTTCCAATGAGACCGCCTCCATATTCTGCGACGGACTACTAATTTCCAACAGTATTTGCTCGGTAGCCGCATCGGAGATCACTTCAAATGATACTCCGCGAATCTGGCATTCTTTTTTAATCTCTTCAGAATCGGGCAAAAGGAAGGATCCGCCTCGATAATTGAGCAACCATTTTGATTTTACTTGCCGTTCCAGAGACCAATACACAATTCCGTAGGCTTTTAAATGCTCTTTTTGGGATTCGGCGTCCATGGGTATTAGAATATAGGATGCATAGGCTTGCCCCGTAAACACCATCAGAAAAAGAAGGAATATGATTTTTTTCATTCTGTAAATATAACTAATAACAAAAGCGATCCCAGCCAAGGCACCATACGATATCGTCAAAATCTAAGCCAAAAGGTGTATTTTTAAAAATAATTTGTAGAAACGTAATCTTAGAACGGTACATCGTCATCTCCATCGGCCGGAGAAAGATCATCATTCATAGCGCTGCCAAAAGCTTCTCCGGGTGACGGTAAATGGCTCGTTTTAAAGGTATCATCATTGGCCGCATCATTCATACGGGAATGTATCTCTGTGGGAAAGTCGAAGGTTTCCAAATTCTCGAAACGCCCTAAATGTCCTACGAATTTCAACTTGATCTCATCCAAACCACCGTTACGGTGCTTCGCTACGATAAATTCCGCCTGACCGGCTGTGGGTGTACGTTCTTCGTCATCCCACTCATCGATTTTATAATACTCGGGTCTGTAAATAAACGAAACAATATCGGCGTCCTGTTCGATCGCTCCCGATTCCCGAAGATCGGATAGTAAGGGACGCTTACTTCCTCCGCGGGTTTCCACAGCCCGACTCAACTGTGAAAGTGCAATCACCGGAACATTAAGCTCTTTGGCCAATGCTTTTAAGTTTCTGGAAATGGTAGAAATTTCCTGCTCTCTATTCCCCCCTTTTTGACTTCCTCCGGCTGTCATTAACTGTAAATAATCGATCATGATCAATTTTATACCATGCTGTGATGACAAGCGCCGGGCTTTGGCTCGTAGGTCGAATATAGAAAGTGAGGGCGTATCGTCAATGAACAAGGGAGCCTTTTCAAGACCTTTTACTTTCACGTTCAATTGCTCCCACTCGTGTTTCTCGAGGTTTCCGGTACGTAATTTTTCAGAACTCAAGCCTGTTTCTGAAGAAATAAGTCTTGTGATCAACTGTACCGAAGACATTTCCAAAGAAAAGAAGGCTACGGGAATGTTATGTTCCACAGCAATGTTGCGTGCCATAGACAGGGTGAGCGCTGTCTTTCCCATACCCGGCCGAGCCGCAATAATGACAAGGTCGCTGGGTTGCCATCCGGAAGTTAGTTTATCTACTTTTGTGAATCCCGATGGTATCCCGGAGAGCCCCTCTTTATTAGCGATCTCCTCAATTCGCTTCTTTGCCTGGATCACCAAACTCTGCGCAGTCTCGGAAGAACGCTTTATATTCCCCTGTGTAATTTCGTATAATTTCGACTCGGCATTGTCCAAAAGATCGAAGACATCGGTTGTTTCATCGTAAGAGTCTTCTATGATCTCGTTGGAGATTTTTATTAAACTTCGCTGTATGTATTTCTGAAGGATGATACGTGCATGAAATTCAATATGTGCCGAAGAAGACACTTTTTGAGTGAGTTGCACAAGGTAAAACTCTCCTCCCGAAGCTTCCAGCTTTTGGTCCTTTTTTAGCTGACTTGAAACGGTTAATAAGTCCACCGGTTCACTATTCTCGAACAAGGTGTGAATCGCTTCAAAGATGTGCTGATGAGACTCTTTGTAGAATACCTCGGCGTGCAGGATGTCGATCACCTCATCGACACCTTTCTTGTCGATCATCATAGCCCCCAACACAACCTCTTCTAAATCAGTCGCTTGCGGAGGAAGCTTTCCTTTTTCCAACGAAATTACCTGTGACGGGCGAGCCGAAAATGAAGTGTGAGGTTTCAGTTTTTCCATTGAGCGAATGTAAAGAAAATGTTAAGAGCGGAACGACTTTTTTAAAGAACGATGTTCACCGGTCGTTAACAATTTAACTGTTGAAAACTTTGATTTATTGTTAATAAGGTACAAAAAAAACCGAAGCTTTCACTTTGGTTTTTTGAAAGGGTTGGTATAATTGAAATTAGGATTTGAACTCCCCCATTTTGGAATATTTTTCCATCCTGGAATTGACCAATTCTTTTGGTGATAAGTCTTTTAATTCCAAATATACCTTTTCGATGGCATTGGCCACGGTACTGTAGGTCTTTTCCTTATCGCTGTGAGCACCTCCAACAGGCTCCTTAACAATCACGTCGATAAGGTTTTGTTTTTTCATGTCGCTGGCTGTTAGTTTTAGTGCTTCTGCAGCTTGTTCTTTGAATTCCCAGCTTCGCCAGAGTATGGATGAACAGCTTTCCGGGGATATCACAGAATACCAAGTATTCTCTAACATAAGCACCCGATCTCCTACACCAATCCCTAAGGCCCCGCCACTCGCACCTTCGCCAATGATCACAACAATTATTGGGACTTTAAGTCGTGTCATTTCTAAAATATTTCGTGCGATCGCTTCTCCTTGTCCGCGCTCCTCAGCTTCCAATCCGGGAAACGCTCCCGGCGTATCGATGAGCGTGACCACGGGCACCCCGAATTTTTCGGCTGATTTCATAAGTCGTAATGCCTTTCGATAGCCTTCAGGATTTGCCATACCGAAATTTCGGAATTGTCTGGTTTTGGTATTGTATCCTTTTTGCTGACCCACGAACATATAGCTTTGATCGCCAATTTTTCCTAGACCACCGACCATCGCTTTGTCATCCTTGAAATTCCGATCCCCATGCAATTCGAGGAAAGAATCTCCACAGATCGCTTTTATGTAATCCATCGTATAAGGACGATTTGGGTGTCGGGACAATTGTACACGCTGCCAAGGCGTGAGATTCTTGTAAATCTCCTTCTTGGTTTCGTTCAATTTCTTTTCTATCTGTTTACAGGTATTGGTTACATCCACATCGCTGTCTTCGCCTATCTGGCAAGCTTTGTCGTACTGCTCCTGTAGCTCCTTTATAGGTAATTCAAAATCAAGATATTCCATAGATCACTCCTTGAAGTATTATTTGGCTTAGCTTACAAAGATAAAATTTTGTTTTTAGCCAGCACCCAATCGCCTTTTTTTTCTTTCCAATTTCATCTTAATAATCCCATTAGCAACAACCGTTAAAATTATAATGGCGGCTCCATAATAGAATTGCGGACTCATATTCTCCCCATCTCCTAAAATTAGAAGGGCTAGGATGATCCCGTAGACCGGTTCCATATTAATTGTGAGCATCACTGTGTACGGACTAATCCATCGCATGACATATACCGAAGCAATGAAAGCGTAGGCAGTACATGCCGAAGCCAGAATGAAAAGGTACATCCAATCGCTGGGAGACACTTGAAAAAAGGAATTGTTGAAGCTTCCGCTAAAAGTAAGGTAGACCGAAATACATAACATTCCGAAGAGCAATTCATAAAAAGAGATGGCCGTGGCCTTATATTGTAAGGCATATTTGCCATTGATTACCGAGAACAAGGCTCCCAGAAAAGCCGAACTTAATGCCAACACAATACCCCAAAAGTAGTCTCCCTCTACGTTAAAGATCACATACAGCCCCACAACCACCAACATTCCGAAGAACACTTCATACCCAATAATTTTTCGCCTGTACAGCAACGGTTCCAATAGTGATGTGAAGAACGCCCCTGTTGACATGATCGCTAATGTTACTGAAACATTCGAAACTTTAATTGCACCAAAAAAGGCCAACCAATGAAGTGCTATGATCAATCCGGCCAAAAAGAACCCGCCCAGCGTTCTATAGGAAAAACGAAGGTCGATCTTTTTCCAACGCACATAGATATAGATCAAAATGGACGCCAACAGCATTCGATACCACACCAGCGGAATGGCATCAATCGAGATTAACGCACCCAATACTGCCGTGAACCCCCAAATAAATACAATGAAATGAAGGTGCAGGTAGTTGAGAAGTTTATCGTTTTGCATTTTTAAGCAAATAAATGGCTAAAATACCAAATAGAATGTTTGGGAACCAAGTAGCAATAAAAGGTGAAAAGCTACTCTGTTCGGCCATGGTCCCAAATATTTTATCGAAGAAGATAAAGACCATCCCGATACTAATTCCAATGGCAAGGTTCACCCCCATACCGCCGCGACGTTTCATGGATGAAACAGCAACGGCAATGATGGTTAGGATATAGGCCGAGACCGGAAGGCTCCAACGCTTGTAACGCACTACCTCATACCTGTTAATATAACTGGACCCCCGCTCCTTCTCACGTGCGATAAAGTCGTTAAGTTCTGTAAAATTAAGTGTTTCGGCTATGTATTCTACGGGCGTAAGATCTTCTAACTCAAAGGAGAAGGTAGTATCCAGTTTCACCTCGCTTTGAAGGATGTCCTCGTTCTCCCCTATGGTTCTTTTGGTGTAATTATACAGCGTATAAGTGCTGTCCTTTTGGTTGTATTTAATGCGACTGGCGGCCAATTTGTAGGTCATTTTATTTCCTTCAAAATGTTCCAATGTAAAATTATTTCCGGACATTTCCTTGACATTAAAATAGCTTACATAAATGTAATCATTGTCATTGATCTGCCGATACACATTATTCTGCTGGCGGTCCTTCTTGTTGTTCTTTAAATACTGAAATGTAAACTCGTTAAAGCCCTTACTCGCCATAGGAGCCAGATACATCCCCATGATCAACGCACCTATACAAACGATGGTTGCACCTATCATATAGGGTCGAAGAAAGCGATAATAAGACACCCCGCTACTTAAAAAAGCAATGACTTCGGTATTATTGGCCAATTTTGATGTGAACCAAATCACCGATAAGAAAAGAAACAATGGAAATAGTAAATTTGCAAAGTATACGGTGAAGTCCAAATAATATTTAGCCACTTCAATGAAGGGAACTTCATTGGCCAAGATCTTATCTATTTTCTCTGCAAGATTAACGGTAATGCCAATTGGAATGAAAAGTAACAGCAAGAGCACAAAGGTTCCCAGGTATTTTCGTAATATGTATCTATCGAGAATACTCAGCATCTGGTTACAAGCGTTTATCCATTTGTACCACCATCTTGTTCTTCCAGGAGGTAAAATCTCCCGCTAAGATATGTTTTCTCGCTTCACGAACCAACCAGAGATAGAATCCCAGATTGTGTATGGTGGCGATCTGTCTGCCTAGCATTTCATTTACTGTAAATAAGTGGCGCACATACGCCTTGCTGTATGCAGTATCTACCCAAGTAAGATTCATCTCATCGATTGGAGAGAAATCTGCCTCCCACTTCTTATTCTTAATATTAATAGTACCGTGAGCGGTAAAAAGCATACCATTACGACCGTTCCGCGTGGGCATGACACAATCGAACATGTCGATACCCAAAGCGATATTTTCCAAAATATTTATTGGTGTGCCCACTCCCATAAGGTAACGTGGTTTATCTTGTGGTAGTATTTCGGTGACCACAGCCGTCATTTCATACATCTCTTCGGCAGGTTCTCCTACCGAAAGTCCGCCAATGGCATTCCCTTCCGCGCCTACTGAAGCTATGTATTCGGCAGATTGTTTTCTTAGGTCCTTATACGTGCTTCCTTGTACAATAGGAAAGAATGTTTGTTCGTAGTCGTATTTAAACGGTGTTTTCTTCAAATGCTTCAGGCATCTTTCCAACCATCGGTGTGTCATGTGCATGGAACGCTTGGCATAAGTATAATCACAAGGGTACGGTGTACACTCGTCAAATGCCATAATAATATCGGCACCTATGCTGCGTTGTATTTCCATAACATTCTCAGGAGTGAAGACGTGGTAGCTTCCGTCTATGTGGGATTTGAACTTTACTCCTTCCTCCTTGATCTTTCGGTTTGCTGAAAGTGAATATACTTGGTACCCCCCACTATCCGTTAGGATACTTCGGTCCCAGTTCATGAACTTGTGGATTCCTCCCGCTTTCTCTAGAATATCGATCTGCGGTCTCAAATATAAATGATATGTATTTCCCAATATAATATCCGGATCGATCTCTTGGGTCAATTCTCTTTGATGCACTCCTTTCACAGTTCCTACAGTCCCCACCGGCATGAAGATGGGTGTTTCTACCGTTCCGTGATCTAAGGTGATCGTTCCTGCGCGCGCTTGGCTCTGTGTGTCTTTCCCCTTTAATGTAAATTGCATGCCTTTTGTTTTCTGAAAGGGCAAAGATACTATCTATCATAGGATAAACTTACGAAGCTACTCAAGAATTTTTCAGAATTCACTCGAGATCAAAAAAAGAAATTCTTCCGAAGCAAATACCCCCTTTACACTTGTTAACTAAAAATATGAAATCGTTAATAACTGCTCACTTTTCGCCTTGTAAGCCCCTACTGAAACCCGTACTTTTGAGACTTAATTTGATACGATCAACATGCCAGATTTTAACTATCTTACTGATTTAGTGGTTCAGGTGCGCAGAGACATTCTGCGACAAGTACATAAGGTAAATTCGGGTCATCCCGGAGGATCCTTAGGTTGCACCGAGTTTTTTGTCGCTTTGTACCAAGTGCTCATGGAACGCAAAGAGGGCTTTGATATGAACGGAGTCGGTGAAGACCTGTTCTTTTTGTCCAACGGACACATTTCTCCTGTATTCTATAGCGTGCTGGCACGTTCGGGCTATTTTCCGGTGGAAGAATTGAACACCTTTCGATTACTCAATTCAAGACTTCAAGGACACCCGACTACCCATGAAGGACTTCCCGGTATTCGTGTTGCATCTGGTTCATTGGGACAAGGTATTTCTGTATCTATTGGGGCTGCGGAAGCAAAAAAATTAAATAAGGACCAGCATCTTATCTATACCTTGTGTGGTGACGGTGAGTTACAGGAAGGTCAGAATTGGGAGGCCATCATGTATGCTGCTGCCAATACTGTAGATAATCTTATTGTAACGATTGACCTCAACGGCCAGCAAATTGACGGGGCGACAAAGAATGTACTGCCCCTTGGTAACCTAAAGGCAAAGTTTGAAGCGTTTGGTTGGGAAGTACTGGAAATTGAAAAAGGGAATAATCTCGAAGCTGTAGTGGAAGGTATGAAGCTGGCGAAATCAAAGACAGGTAAGAAGAAACCTGTGTGCGTACTTTTGCATACCATTATGGGTAACGGGGTGGATTTTATGATGCATACGCACGATTGGCACGGAAAGGCGCCCAATGACGAACAGCTGGAGGTAGCACTAAGTCAGAACCCTGAAACACTAGGCGATTACTAAATTCGAATTTAAAAAGAACACCCGTTCGGTCGGGATATCATTATGAAAAAATATACAGACAGCGGCAAAAAAGACACTCGATCGGGGTTTGGTGACGGACTCACGGTTTTAGGAAAAACGCATGAAAATGTAGTGGCCTTATGTGCCGACCTTACAGGATCGTTAAAAATGGATGCTTTTAAAGAGAACCATCCGGAACGTTTTTTTCAAGTAGGGATAGCCGAAGCCAATATGATGGGGATCGCAGCCGGATTGACCATAGGAGGTAAAATACCCTTTACAGGTACCTTTGCCAATTTTTCAACGGGACGGGTGTACGACCAGATACGACAGAGTATTGCGTATTCCGGTAAGAATGTGAAGATCTGTGCCTCTCATGCCGGTGTGACTTTGGGAGAGGATGGAGCGACCCACCAAATATTGGAAGATATCGGACTTATGAAGATGTTACCCGGCATGACGGTCATTAACACCTGTGATTACAATCAGACCAAAGCGGCCACCTTAGCCATAGCAGACCACGATGGACCTGTGTATTTACGCTTCGGAAGGCCAAAAGTAGCCAACTTTACGGATCCGGATCAACCATTTCGCATTGGCGAAGCCGTTCACCTTCAAGATGGAACCGATGTTACATTAGTAGCAACAGGACATTTGGTTTGGGAAGCTTTGCAAGCAGCGGAGACTTTACATGAGCAAGGAATTTCTGCCGAAGTGATAAATATTCATACAATTAAACCATTGGACAATAAAGCAATACAGGACAGCGTTAAGAAGACAGGTTGCATTGTTACTGCCGAAGAGCATAACTTCTTAGGTGGATTAGGTGAAAGTGTGGCCAGAGTTTTAGCCGAAAGTACCCCAACTCCACAAGAATTTGTCGCTACTCAAGATACCTTTGGCGAATCGGGCACACCCGAAGAACTAATGGAAAAATATGGTTTAAATGCAGACGCAATCGTAAAAGCAGCGTTAAAAGTGATTGCACGCAAGTAATATCTTTTTTTGCACCTGTTTTTTTCAACAGGAAACACCAAATCAAAAAAGCCTCGCGATGCGAGGCTTTTTTAATAGATATGGTTTTATTAATTATCAGGATCCAAATAATCGGGTGTCCCATCTCCATCCTGATCGTGAAACACAACCGTAGTAATGATGATCTGTCCGGTAGCTGTATTGGTTTCTCGATTCACCTCTACCTCATTGGTTATTAACACGGGCTCTTCATCACCGGGATTCACTGCATATGTATTTACGGTGATCTCATTTTTCGTCAATCGACCGTCATTCTCATCGTCTGTATCACTAAAATTTGGCACCCCGTCGTTATCGGTATCATCGTCTTCTTCCCACCCGTTATTATTTAGATCTTCAAAGGGTGTAGGAATACCATCTTGGTCTTGGTCTCCAAATTGTGCTTCATATACTTTAAAAGAAAAGATCAATTGGTCGTAGAGTGCAATGATATTGCCCGGAGGATTGTTAAAATACCCAAGCCCTGAAGGGACAAACACAGCGCCTACTCCAAAATTCTCAAATTCTACAGTACCATCGCTATTAATAATAGGTTCACCTTCGGCCGTGTTGAATTCTGTCAAGCCATCCTGCAAGCCATTTAATATAGCGGTTAGGTCAAATCTAATAGGCGCATTGGCTGAGTCGAACAGCGTTAAGTCAAGTTTTCTCCCTTCGAATTCAAGGGTCACGATATCTGAGAACTCCACTTTTTCACCGCCTCCTTGGCGAACATTTAAATAATAGAGTTTGTAGGATACATCGGTATCTACACGATCTTTTACCGTTTTAAATTCTACTTGTTCTATCAATGGAATTTTATTGGCATTATCGCCTACCAAACTATCGAACCGTATCACATAATCGAATCCTGTGGGAGGGTTTTCAAATTCTTCATAATTGTAAAAGTGTGTCTCGAGAAAACTTTCAATATCGGTTTGAGCCACTAAGGATTCCTCCCCACGGTCTCGAGGTGGTGTTACATTCCCATCATCATCATCATTTTTACACGCAGAGACAATGAGAAAAAATACTACAAGAAGGGGTATTCCAAAAAAAGCTTTTTTCATTCTATCATTTTTGAGGGCGCAAGATACAATTTTCAGTTATTTTTGCTCTAATGATTAACGGAGAATTAAGGGTATTTGTATGAGAGTTGATAAATATTTGTGGTGTATTCGGTATTATAAAACCAGAAGCATTGCTACAAATGCATGCAAGAAGGGAAGCGTTCGCGTAAACGATACCATCGTAAAACCTTCCCGGGAGGTATATCCGGGAGATACGATTAGCCTTCGAAAAGACCAGATCAACTATCAGTTGGAAGTGCTTGACCTTCCGGAAAGCAGACTGGGGGCCAAATTGGTGGACATTTACCGGAAAGATATCACCCCTAAGGAAGCCTTCGAAAGTCAGGAACTTTTAAAATATGCCAAAGACTATTACCGCAAAAAAGGCGTGGGCCGACCTACCAAAAAAGATCGCAGAGATTTGGACGATTTTACAGATCCGGAGCAAGCAGACTCGTAACGCTATTTACTATCTTTGAAAAAAAACAATAGACATGGAACACTCCAATACGATCATTCTAGATAAAAAACAGATCGCACATAAAATAAAACGTATTGCATACCAAGTCTATGAGACCAATGTCGAGGAGGAAGAAGTGATTATAGCCGGGATACAAAACAACGGATTTGAATTTGCCAAGAAATTAAAAAAAGCAGTAGAATCTGTTTCACCGTTGCATGTGACACTTTGCGAGGTGATTATTGACAAGAAAAAACCTACCAACCCTATTCGCACTAGTCTAGAACCTTCAGAGTATACCAACAAATCCTTATTATTGGTGGACGACGTCTTGCATTCGGGAACTACTTTAATCTACGGAGTTAAACATTTTCTAGAGGTTCCTTTAAAGCAGTTCAAGACGGCTGTTCTCGTAGACCGAAATCATAAGAAGTATCCTGTAAAAGCAGATTTTAAAGGTATTTCATTGTCAACGTCGCTCAATGAGAATATTTCGGTTATTTTCGAGAAGAACAACGACAGAGCGATTTTAGAATAGTTTTAGTATAATCTCTTCGACAATGGTAGCGATATCTTTTTCTGAAGTATCTATAACTAGGGACGCCTGACGGTAATAATACGATCGTTCAAAAAGATGTTTTCTGATGAAATCTTGTAAGGTATCAGCATCCTGAAGATGCTCTATAAGCGGGCGTGATGCACGCTCGGCATAAAGACGTTTCGTAAGTAGCTCCAACGAAGTTTTTAAATACACCGTCGTCACATCCTTGCGTTGGAGTAACCAAGGCATGGTATCTGCGTAACATGGTGTTCCGCCACCCGTAGCGATTACACCTGTTGCGATGTTTTCTATTAAATTTTTGAGTATCTCGTTCTCTTTTCTTCGGAAATAGATCTCTCCTTTGGCACGAAACAGTTCACTAACCGAACTTCCTTCTCTATTCTCAATAGCAGTATCCAGATCGATAAAATTAGCGTTCAGGGTGGCGGCCAGACGTTTTCCTACCGTGGATTTTCCGCTTCCCATATAGCCAATAAGTACGATTATCATGTTGTTTTCACATTAATTACTGAAGGTTCAGCGGATTCTAATTTTTTCTCAAATTTAATTTAAAATAGCTTTGAAAAATAAATTTAATGATAGTATATTTGCACCCGCCTACCGAGAGGGAGGCAGATAAAGGAAGACCTGGTAGCTCAGTTGGTAGAGCACCTCCCTTTTAAGGAGGTGGTCCTGGGTTCGAGCCCCAGCCAGGTCACCAAAAAAGTTAAACCCCTCGGTTTAACTTTTTTTTTACCGCTGCGAAGCAGTTTAATCTATGGTGCAACGGTACTATTTACCCGGGTGCTGGAATTGGTAGACAGGCACGGTTGAGGGCCGTGTGTACTCGTTACGTGTGGGTTCAAGTCCCATCCCGGGTACTAAAGTCATCTGTTATGGATGACTTTTTTTATTCCATAACAATTTTAGTACAATGCGTATTCCTCCCTAAGGCGAGGCTAGACTGCGTTCCGACTTTTTCCCTCCCTCCTGTCGCCAGCGCTTCCACCATTTTATTCCTTCGTACCAGATCACCGATACCATACCAATCACTAGACATAGTAACATTTGGTTTGCTGTTAATTGGTCAAATTCAAAAAATGTAGCAAATGAAGGTACAAATAGGAGTAGCAGCGTGATCGTTACGGTAAGCCCAATGATCCATGGCACCAATCGATTTTTATAACCAAATGTTGTGAGGATCGAGTAATAAAAAGAACGATTAACAAAAGTAAGAAAGATATTGGCTGCAATCAATGTGGTGAATACCATGGTTCTGGTGATCGCTTCGGAATGCCCGGATCTTACTGCTAGTAGATAAACTAGCAGTATTCCTAGTGTAATGATAATGCCCTGTATCACACTTGTAATTAATTCTCTCCAATTGAAGAAGGTTGTAGAAAACGGTCGCGGGTCACGATGCATGGTAGCTTCTTCCATTGGTTCATTCTCATATACTATGGAACAGGTGGGTCCCATAATCAATTCTAAGAGGATCACGTGTACAGGAGAAAATATGTTGGGATAAAGCCATCCAAAAGCTAAAGGGAGCAGCACAGTAAGAATAATAGGGATATGTATGGAGATGATATACTGGATGGCCTTTTTCAAATTCGTATAGATCTTCCGCCCCATGGCCACTGCAGTAACCATGTTGGAGAGATCATCTTCCAATAGCACCAGCGAGGCAGCTTCTTTTGCTATCTCTGTCCCTTTTCTGCCCATAGCAATTCCAATATGTGCGGCTTTCAGTGCCGGTCCGTCATTTACTCCATCACCGGTCATGGCGACTATTTCACCCTTTGATTTTAGCGTATTGATAATCTTCAGTTTTGCTTCAGGAAACATACGTGTAAAGAGCATTGTTTCCGAAACCACCTTCGACAGATCATCCTCCTTGATTTGCATTAATTGATCGCCCGATATATGCTTTTCAACACCCTTAAAACCGGTTTGCTTGGCTATGGCAATGGTTGTCTCTGCAATATCCCCGGTAATAATCTTCACATCGATTCCCGATGCATAGAAGGCCTCAAATACATCGCGTATATGTTGCTTTGGCGGATCGTAAAAGGCAACCAAGCCTTTAAACCGGAACGTAAAGTCTTGTTGTTGGGTTGGCCAAGGATCTCCGGCAAAGAAACTCTCACCCACTCCCAATACTCTGTACCCTTGTAATGCAAACTGCGCTACTTGATGCATAATATCTTTCTTTGTTTCCTCGTTCAATGTTGATACAGCTAACAATGCTTCAGGAGCTCCTTTGGCCGCAATGATGTGTTCTCCTTCTGCATTTGCAAAAATGTGGGTCATCATGGGTGGTTTTCCACCTAAGGGATATTCATGCACCATGCTATAGTCCTCGCGATTATCTTTTGAAATCTTTTCAGCATAGACCGAATGCAGGGAGTGCTCCATAGGGTCGAAAGGAATGGGTTCGCTGGCCCACATGGCCGTGGTGATAAGTTCAAGTTCGTCTGTATTCAATTCTTCAGAAATTGACCTCACCCTTCCCGATTTGATCGTGTAGAGCTTATCAAGCCGCATCTCATTTTGAGTGAGTGTCCCTGTTTTATCGACACATACAACGGTCGCGCTTCCCAGTGACTCAACGGTTTTCATTTGCTTTACAATCACGCCCTCTTTCATGAGGCGCCAAGCACCCATAGCCATGAAGGTAGTAAACGCGACCGGGATCTCTTCCGGCAGGATGCTCATGGCCAATGTAAGTGCTTTCAACAAACTGTCTAAGACGTTGTGCGTATTGCTATAATTTATTCCCCAGACCATGATAAAGACAAGGACACCCAAGACAACCATCTTCTTTACAAAAGTATTTATCTGTATTTCCAACGGACTCTTTTCTGAGGCCAACGTCTCCATGCTTTTGCCAATGTTCCCTAGCTTTGTCGCACTACCCACGGCAGTTACAAGAGCAACAGCCAGCCCTCCGGACACCTGTGTACCTTTGTAGACTTCATTATTCCCCGGGTGTTCATCTTTATGTACGGCAAAGGATTCTCCTGTAAGTACCGATTCGTCTACCGAAAAATCGTTTGAATGCACAATGATTCCGTCTGCTACGATCGTTCCCCCTTCTTCCATGATACATGCATCTCCAACGACCACGTCCTCACTGGCAATTTCAACCACTTTCCCATCCCGTATTACACGACAATGCGGCTGAACGATCTTTTTTAAACTTTCTATGGCATTGCGACTTCTAGAATCCTGAAACAGTGAAATGGCAGCCACAAATATTATGGCTATTGCCAAGAAGATACCATCGCCTGTGTTACCAGTTGCAAAGTAGATGGATGCCGTTGCCAAAAGAAGCACCACCATGGGTTCTTTAATTAAACTTCCCACCATTTGAAGGATGGGACTCCCCTTTTTACTTTGCAGTCGATTGTTTCCGTACTTTTCTCGTGATCCTTGTACGTTTGCTTCGGAAAGGCCGGATATATTTAAATGTTCGATAGCCATATTTTGAAAAGACCGCTACACGTTTCATTGGCAGCTAATATAGTAGCAATCGGTGCTGCACCCAATGATATTGCTCATAGAACTTCTGTTCATTACTTATTCTGAAAAATTAAACAATAGTACTTCCTATTCAATATCTTTTTAGTACTTTCACTTTATACTACACCTGAAGCATGACAGTTAAAACAGAATTCAGCATCAAGGATCTTGAAAACCTCAGCAGCGTAAAAGCACACACGATCCGGATCTGGGAAAAACGGTACAATCTATTGGATCCGGACCGCACAGACACGAATATTAGGACCTATCATCTTGAAAATTTAAAAAAGCTTCTCAATGTTACTTTCTTGTACGATAAAGGCTATAAGATATCGAAGATCGCAAAGCTGTCGGAACAGGAACTGTTGGCCCTAGTGCAGAAAGAAGCTGCCCTAGATCAAGAAGAGTTTGCGATTAAGGCGCTTAAAACATCCATGTTCGATTTTGATTACGGGTTGTTCAACCGTACCTACGATCAATTACTGGAAACCCATGATTTCAGAAGTCTTTTCTTTGAGGTCTTCGTTCCGCTCCTAACCGATATTGGAATGCTGTGGCAAACGGGGACCATCGATCCGGCCCATGAGCGCTTTATCTCTGAACTTATTAAGCAGAAAGTAATCATTAACATAGAGCGCGCACAACAAAACTTCGAACAGAAACACGACCCGATCTTTGCGCTCTACCTCCCTTACGAGGAAATCCATGAAATTGGTCTGTTGTATGTAAACTACGAACTTATTTCGTCGGGGTTCAAGTCGATCTATTTGGGTGCTAATATTCCTTTGGACAGCCTATTTCATGTGTTGAAACACCATCCAACCATTATCTTTATCTCGTACTTTACGGTACAACCCGAACGATCCACGCTGCCGGAATATTTTCAGGAGTTCCAATCGTCTGTTTGTGCTTCGGCCAATTGCTCCCTATGGATCATGGGTTCACAAACTCATGCGCTGGACTCAAAACAATTACCCAAATCGGTCACCAAGATCGCCAACGTGGAGCAGCTACGCTCCCGTCTGGAAACACTAAAAAAATCATAAAATTAGTCCGAGACCGTCAATTCTGTTTAAATATTAATTAGTTTTGTTAAACAAATTATGAAAAAGATCGTCATTATCGGATCCGGATTTTCCTCTCTTGCCGCTGCGAGTTACCTAGCGCGTGACGGACATACGGTGACGATTTATGAAAAGAATGCTACCGTTGGCGGAAGGGCACGACAGCTTCAGAAGGACGGTTTTACCTTCGACATTGGTCCTACCTGGTACTGGATGCCCGATGTGTTCGAACGGTTTTTTTCAGACTTCCATAAAAAACCATCCGACTATTACGAACTTATAAAGTTGAATCCTGCCTACTCCGTTTATTTTGGCACCAACGATTTCATCACGATAGAGGATACTTTAGAGAAGATTTGTGCTGCTTTTGAGAAAGAGGAACCGGGAAGTTCGGTAAAGCTGCGTGCCTTCATGGCGGAGGCTCAGGACAATTACAACATTGCCATTAAAGATCTGGTATACCGGCCGGGCGTTTCGCCTTTGGAATTGGTGACACCTGTGACCGTAAAGAAGATCGGGCAGTTCTTCAGCACCATTAGCAAAGAGGTGCGTAAGGAATTCGACAATCCCAGATTGATCTCCATTTTAGAGTTTCCGGTACTATTTCTTGGCGCCAAACCTTCCAACACGCCCGCTTTCTATAGTTTTATGAACTATGCCGACTTTGGATTGGGCACATTTCATCCAAAAGATGGTATGTATACGGTGATCGAAGGGATGAAATCTCTTGCTGAAAGCCTTGGAGTAACGATCAAGACCCAACAGAATGTTGAGAAGATCCTTGTGAAGAAACGAAAGGCAGTAGGTATTCAAGTGAACGGTGAAACCGTCGCGGCTGATATTGTTTTGAGCGGCGCCGATTACCACCATACCGAAACCCTGCTGGAGCCCAAATACCGTCAGTATACGGAAGCTTACTGGAAGAAAAAGACATTTGCACCCTCTGCCCTGTTATTCTTTGTGGGGTTTAATACGAAGTTAGCGAATGTCGCACACCACACCTTGTTCTTTGATGTCGATTTTCAAGCACATGCCAAGGATATTTATGATGAGCCGCAATGGCCTGAGGAACCGCTCTTTTATGCGAGCTTTCCTTCCATCACCGATACCGGCGCAGCGCCTGAGGGAAAGGAAGCAGGAATCTTCTTGATCCCCCTTGCACCAGGCCTGGATGATATTCCGGAACTGCGCGAGGAGTATTTCGAGAAGATCTTGGAACGATTTGAAAAACTTACCAACCAGGATGCCAAAAAATACGTTATATTTAAAGAGTCTTTTTGTATCAATGACTTCGTGGAGGCTTACAATTCGTATAAAGGAAATGCGTACGGGTTGGCCAACACCTTGCTGCAAACGGCTTTTTTACGACCAAAACTAAAAAGTAAGAAGGTTCGCAACTTGTACTTTACAGGACAGTTAACCGTTCCGGGACCGGGTGTTCCGCCCTCACTCATCTCAGGTAAGTTAGTGGCCGGACTTATACAAAAAGAACAGTAGAACACCGAAGCACATAGCGAGGTTTCTAAAAAAATAGCGTCATGAAAGAATTATTTGATATAGTATCCCAAACCTGCAGCAAGAAAGTAACACACACGTACAGTACTTCCTTTTCTTTGGCTACAAAGATGCTTGCACCTTCCATTAGGCAACATATCTACAACATTTACGGATTTGTTCGCTTTGCCGACGAGATCGTAGATTCGTTTCATGAGTACGACAAGGAGACCTTGTTCAGCCGCTTTGAACAAGATTTGGATTATGCCCTTTCAGATAAAATTAGCCTGAACCCTATCTTGAATTCCTTTCAGCATACCGTTCACAACTTTGGAATTGAACGCGACATGGTCGATTCCTTTATGCGCAGCATGCGGTTCGATCTTACCAAAAGTGTTTATCGTACAGAGGCTGAATACAAGGAATACATTTACGGGTCTGCTGATGTGGTAGGGCTCATGTGTCTGAAAGTATTTGTGCAAGGCGATACCGCTAAATTCGATCAATTGAAAGAGTCGGCGATGCATTTGGGTTCCGCTTTTCAGAAGGTGAACTTCTTACGGGATCTGAAAGCCGATTACGAGGGCCTGAGCCGCACGTATTTTCCAAATACGAATCTGGAAGCACTGGATGAACATGCAAAAGAAGCGATCATTAACGATATTGAAGAAGATTTTAAAAAGGGGTATCAAGGGATACTGCAATTGCCAGCCGAAGCCAAGTTTGGGGTCTTTATGGCGTACCGGTACTACAGGCGATTGCTTAAGAAATTGCACCGCACGCCCGCAGTGGATATAAAGAATGCCCGGATTCGCGTTCCGAATTATGAGAAGTTCGGGTTGTTGACGCGAAGCTATGTGAAGTACCAACTGAAATTGGTGCGGTGAGGGAGTTAGGAGTTAGGAGACAGGAATTAGGAGTTAGGAGCTAGGAATTAGGAATTAGGAGTTGGAATTTGGACGTTGAAAATTGGAAGTTAGAAATTAATGATATTATCAAATTGAAGCGATAGATTTAGTATGGATGTTGTTTTTTGGATATTGATCTTTTTAGGCACCTTCAGTGCCATGGAGTTTATGGCGTGGTTCACGCACAAGTACATTATGCACGGTTTTTTGTGGAGTTTACACAAGGACCACCACCACAAGGACCACGGCAGTTGGTGGGAACGCAATGACTTTTTCTTTATTTTCTATGCAGCCGTAAGTATAGGCTGCTTTGTGGGATGGCAGTATTACGGTTTCTGGGCCGGTTTACCCATTGGGTTGGGGATCTTTGCCTACGGAATTACCTACTTCTTGGTACACGATATTTTTATCCATCAGCGGTTCAAGCTCTTCAGAAATGCGAACAATTGGTATGCCCGCGGCATACGGCGTGCCCATAAGATACACCATAAGCACTTAGGAAAAGATAAAGGAGAATGTTTCGGAATGTTGGTGCCGCCTTTAAAATACTTCAAAAAGTAGTCAATGAACTATCTGTATCTGTATTTGAATATAGGTTCCTTCCTCATTCCTTTCTTATTCAGTTTTCATCCGAAGCTTCAATTCTACAAGAAATGGCGTTCCCTCTTTATTGGGATTGCCGTGATGATGGCTTTTTTTATTCCTTGGGATGTGCTCTTTACCCGAAACGGTATTTGGGGATTTAACGATGCCTATATAACGGGGTATAAAATTCTGGACCTTCCCATTGAAGAGTGGCTCTTCTTTATTTGTATTCCCTATGCATGTCTTTTTACACATTATTCGTTGCAGTATTTCTTTCCGAAGGGGACGTCGGGGTTTTCTTTTTCCTTTTCTGAAAATACCACCCGTATCGTCTATGTAGTGCTGCAAAGTGTCTTGATCGTTTCGCTCTGGTATTTTTACGACCGATGGTATACCCTCGTCAATTTCTGCTATGCTATTCTGTTGTTAGGTCTGGTTTATAACTACAAAAGGCCCCTTCTTTCTACCTTTTTTCCGACCTTTTTGGTGATCCTGCTACCCTTCTTCTTCGTGAACGGGGTCCTTACCGGAAGCTGGATCGCAGAACCCGTGGTTTGGTATGATAATACCGAGAACATGGGACTTCGTGTAGGGACCATTCCTATTGAGGACAGCGTGTATGCCTTGGGGATGTTATTGACGGTGCTGGTTTGGATGCAGTGGCGTGAAGAGCGGAAATGATGTTTCTTTTTTCTTAGTTTTCTTTTTTCCATTAATGAATTGTTTTCAACTTTCTTTTATTCATACTTTCTTATTGTTTTTTAAAGGAATTCATGAATGCTTCGCATTTGCTGGTCCAAAAGAAATAATACCTTCCTCTCGCTATGCTCGTCGGAGGCAGGCTTGCCGGAAAAGCCTTCTTCTTT
>NZ_CAXAXI010000031.1:0-27447 GCF_963972995.1 uncultured Altibacter sp. | reverse complement strand
ATTAAAAAATGTTTGAATTTATAGATACCCATACCGTAAATCAAGGTATTGGTTTGATAGCCCATAGGAGTAAAAAAACTAAAATTGGCACCAAAAAGCACTGCGAGAATAAATGGTTTTAATGGCAGGGTAAGTCCCGCGGCTACCGCTATGGCTATGGGGGTCATTATAATTGCCGTGGCATTATTGCTCACCACACCACTCATGATCATAGTGAATAAAAAGATCAAGCCAATAATCACCACGTTGGATCGGCCGCTTAAAAAGTCCAGAAGCTTTGTTGATAACCAAGTGTCTGCCCCGGTATTGTGCATTGCAATTCCCAGCGGAATCATTCCTGCCAATAAAAATATAACCTGCCAATTGACACGGTGGTAGATATCGTTAAGCTCAATACAACGTGATAAAAGCAACAGACTTACTCCCAACAGGGCACTGATCAAAATGCTAAGCACACCACTTGCGGCCAGCCCAATTACAACCAAGAGTATTGAAAATGCCAGTCCTCTTTTAAGCGGGCTGCTTTCTACTTTGGACTCGTGCTCTCTTAATACCGCTACGTTCTCAATCTGACTAAGAATATCAATGTCGGGCTTAGGGACTTCTACCAATAAGCGGTCTCCGGGTTTGATTCTAATCTTTTGGATGTCTTTCCGAATGAGGCGCTCCTTTGTATTGCGTATGTTCACTCGTTTCTTAACAGCTATGGGAGTCGCCTTTAACAACGTCTGTTGTCTAATTTGCGTGAGTGTTTTTCCAATAAGGTTGGACCCCGGTAAAATAAGTAACTCGATAAGGGCATTCCCCGAGTGTATCTTTTTCGATTCTTGCATATCGCTTTCAGATTCCGGAACTTGATTGTGTGATAAGGTATCTTCATGTATGGTAAGTCCTTCCGCATCGTTTAAACGGGATAAGTTTTCCAGATCACACATGAGCAGTAGGGCGTCGCCTTCTTTTAATGTAATGTATTGTCCGGGCGCATTCGTGATCTGTCCGTCGCGAGTAAGCTTCAGCAGGGAGACATCTTTGTTGTTGAATAAGAAGGTATCACCTATTTTTTTATCGATTAAAGAAGAATCTTTATTGATCACGGCTGTAGTTACAAAATTCTGAAGGCCGTAGCGGTCTTCAATGGAATCTTCGGAATCTTTAGGAAGCCAGCGAGAGGCAATGGTTACAACTACAATCCCGATAAGCAGAAAAACACTTCCGAAGAGTGTAAATTCAAAAAAACTGAAGCGTTCTGCGCCTAGATTCTGTGAGACCGAATTGACAATTAAATTGGTCGATGTTCCCATGAGGGTACAACTTCCACCCATGATTCCTGCGAAAGAAATAGGAAGTAGTAGTTTCGATTTTGAGATATTGAAACGTTTGGACAGTTCGTCTATGATCTTGATAAAAACGATAACCACTGCCGTAGTACTTATAAATGCCGAGATCCCTGCGGTTATAAACATAAATATTGGAAGCAGGATGAGCAATGGGAGTACGTGGAGATTCTTAAGCATTCTCGCAAGAGCAGCGATCACACCGGTATCTTCCATGCCAATCGCAATGATCATAAGAGAAAGTACGGTAATGGTTGCTGTATTTGAAAATCCTGCAATGGCTTCTTCAGGACTCACTAGACCAAACAGCGCTAGGGATACTACAATAAAGATCGCGATCTTATCTACCGGAAAGACTTCCAAGGCGAATAGAAGTATGGTGCTAAGAAGGATGGCAAAGACGAGTAGAATTTCCAGAGTCATAGGTCCGTTTTGGTCGGTACCCTAAAGATACAAGTAGTGCCTAGACAAAATCATTAAGAAAAACTTAAAAAATTGTGTAGGCACTAATTATCTTGGGTTTTTAGGGTAGACTATCCTAAAAACTTCTTTAAAATATGGCTTTTGGATTGTTGGCGTAAGCGTCTAATCGCTTTTTCTCGAATTTGTCGTACACGCTCACGACTTAAATCGAAAGTGTCTCCAATTTCCTGCAAGGTCATGGCGGGTTGACCACTAAGTCCAAAATTGAGCTTCACCACATCACCTTCACGCGGGGACAAGGTATCAAGCGCCCGACTGATCTCGATCTGTAACGATTCGTGTATTAGATCTTTATCTGGATTGGGGCTTTTGGACGAACTCAAAACATCGTACAAGTTGTTATCGTTTTCACCTTCCTGAAAAGGTGCATCCATCGACAAGCTTCTGTTCGCATTTTTCATGGATTGCTTTACACTGCTAATGGTCATATCCAATTCTTTAGCGATCTCTTCGGCAGAAGGGAGTCGTTGATGAATCTGCTCCAAATGAACAGATGCTTTTCTTATTTTATTGATATCACCAATCTTGTTGAGCGGTAACCGCACAACACGGGATTGTTCTGCGATCGCTTGAAGGATCGACTGACGGATCCACCATACGGCGTATGAAATAAACTTAAAACCGCGGGTTTCATCAAACCGTTTTGCAGCTTTAACCAAACCAACGTTACCTTCATTAATAAGGTCGGGGAGGCTTAATCCTTGGTTTTGATATTGTTTGGCAACAGAAATAACGAAACGCAGGTTCGCCCGTGTTAATTTGTTCAAGGCTCTTTGGTCTCCTTCTCGAATTCGTTGTGCCAACTCAACTTCTTCCTCAGCAGTTATCATATCAATCTTGCTCACATCCTGTAAATAGGTATTTAAGGATTTCGTTTCTCTGTTCGTAACCTGCTTCGTAATCTTGAGTTGTCTCATATATTTGTCTGTTTAAGTATTGATAACAGGGCATAATATCACTTAAACTTTACAATTCCAAATTCTTAACATTATTTGTTAAAATAGCGGGCCGTTCGGTGTATTTTAGTATCTTAAATAAAAAATGTCTTGTACAAAACCTATAGTGTTTTTCTTCTTATTGAGCAATTCCATAGTGGCTGCCCAAATTCCTAAAGAAGTGCCTCATCCGGATACGAATGCGCCCATCGATTTGACCAATCCGGCCGATGTTATTATTTATATCATTATCCCTTTGGTATTTGTTGGGCTCTATTTTGTTTGGCGCCGTCGAAAAAATAGAAAATAGCTTCAGTGTAGTGAATTTGGTGTAATTATTGTTATCATTGTTTCTGAAATTTATGTACCCACGTATGAAACTATTTCTTTCCTCTTTATGTCTACTGGCAGGTGTATTGGCTACGGCACAGATTGAAAATCCAACGGGAACTGTGCAGTTTGAAGCTTCAGAAACGACATCCAATGACGATCCTTCCGGATTTGAACTGCCGGCAGTAAAGACGCCCAGCCTGAGCAATCCGGATACACCTTCAAAATACGATTACTTGGGCGATACCAAGGAAGAAAAACTCGATATTACCAAAGGAGACGGGCTTTTAGAATATAAGACCGATACTGCACCCAAGTATTTTACAAAGGATAAAGCGGTAACTAAAGAAATAGGGGGGGATCAACATCTGGGAGATGTTAGAACCAAATCGGGTATTGTAAGCATACTGTATCGAGACCATGAATATGTGGACGGGGATAACATTCGGGTTTTTGTTAATGAAGATATCGTGCAATCCAACGTGATGATGAGTGGAAGTTTTGGAGGTATCCATATTACTTTGGAATCGGGTTTCAATCGCATTGAATTTCTGGCCCTTAATCAAGGAACTTCAGGACCGAATACAGCCGAACTTCATGTGTACGATGAACATGGGAAATTGATCTCTGCCAAAGAATGGAACTTACTTACGGGAGATAAAGCCACAATCGTTATAGTAAAAGAATAGCTTTTGTTTTACAAAGAACAGAAATAAATAATTTTAAAATGTAAAGTTTACTTTACAAAATAATAACTATATTTGTCATATTGTTAACTTTACTTATACATTATGACCTTAAAGGATATTTACGAATGGGACAAACGAAATTTAGAACGCATTAAGAAATTTCAGTTAGCTTCAAGGTACAAGAAGGTGGGAATTGGAATGAGCTGTGCTGCAGTCATTACGTTGATCACATTAAAATTTACTAACTCGGAACCCTCATGGCTCCATCCCCTCCTGAAAAATTTCCTGTTGTTGGGGATGTTGGTTGTTTCCATATCAAAAGAAGAGATCGAAGACGAATACATAGTGATGTTACGTTCTCAATCGTATCGTATGGCTTTCCTGCTTGGGGTGGTGTATGTTTTCGTACAACCTTACGTTACCTATGGTGTCGAATTGTTACTAAAATCGGAAGAGGCTAGTATGGACATGACTTATTTTCAAGTATTGGTGTTTATGCTGCTTATTCAACTGTTGTTCTTTCATGTACTTTTAAAAAAATGTCACACATGAAAAATACGCTTAAGGTAGAACGTGCCATTCTTGATCTCACGCAAGACGAACTGGCGCAGAAAATTGGCGTATCCCGCCAAACCATCAATTCGATAGAAACCAATAGGTATGTGCCATCTACCGTCCTTTCATTAAAACTATCGGCAGTCTTCGGAAAGCCGGTCAATGCCATATTCTCACTCGAAGAAAAAGATTAATAGCGTAGCCACTGTATGATCAAATTCGTTTAATGGCTTCGGAAGTTTTTCTCTCTACCGTTAAAGCATCGTAAACGTTCAATATTTAAGGCGTATCTTTGTTGAAATTTTTTTATGGGACTCACCAATAATGATATTATGAAAAAATTGCGTGTCGCTCACAAATTGAGGGATGAGGACATTGTTCATATTTGTAGTTTGGTAGATTTTGCAGTTTCGAAAAGTGAACTGGGTGCCATTTTCAGAAACCCGAATCACCCCAAATATATGGAATGCGGCGACCAATTTTTACGAAATTTTTTAAACGGACTCGTAGTGCATTTACGGGGTCCGATGCCTCCGAAACCCGCTTCAGAAAAGAAACCTATAAAAAAAAGCTGAAAGAATCCCAACGGATCCGTTCAGCTTACTCTTTGGTCGGCCAGTTTGCTTCTAAAGTACACTCGGTTTCATTCGTATCCAATTAGGATCTTCTAATGAACTAGGCTCATTTACGTTAGCATGTAGTACGAATGGGCGTAATTTGGTTCTAATTGTTTTGATACGGTGCATTGCTCGGCGTGATTTCATTTCCTTCGATTTTCTGATTGATGTTGCTAGTGGTTGCTTATCTGAAACGACGCTTGTTGTTCCAAACATACCCCTTGGAGGTACTTACTCTTTCTGTTAACTGATTGCTGTCTAAGGTTCTCATAATTTTTAGTTTTTATTGGTTTCTATTATATAGACGACAGGGCTTTAGATTTGTTACAGTACTATGTATTGCAAAGTAATGATTTAACAAAAATTTAAGATTTAATCAAAAAAAATCCCTCATATACTCAGGGATTTAGAACTTCTTATGCGTTATGTACTTTAGAAACCTTCAGGCAGAGGAGCAACTCCGGTTTCGGAATTTCCCATATCTACTGTGACTGCCTCCATAGTTTTAGAGATAAATCCCTTTCGGTATATGATCAAATTCAAATACATGTCTATAGGTGTGGCCGCAAAAACAGATCCAATGCGCGTATGAAACTCCGAGTTGTTCACAAATGCACGGAGAAACCACGTTTGTGTTGTAGGGTTCGCATACGCATAGACTTGATAGCCTTCAATGTTATCGTTAGTGATCGTACTGTGGGTCATAATATCTGTATCACTGCTCACCGTTTCCAAAAAATAATATCCTTGTACGGTCACAATGTAGTCTTGCGTGGAGATCTTGGTATCGTAGTCTTGTAATCCGTCCTTTGAAAGATTTCTAAAGACAAACTCGGCATAATTAATAGGACCGTACTTACTTTGAGCTATATCATAACGTACAATATTATCTGTTGGAGATGAGATCAATAATTTAGATCCGCGAATTTCCGTAAAATTCCCCGGAGCTTCTAAATAGAGACTGCCTTCAGTTTTCATATCGCCCACCACATCCAAGGTTGCCGTTGGGTTGCTAGTATTGACACCCACTTGTGCCATTAGTGCAACACTGCTCACACCCAATAAGAATAGAAGTATAGCTTGTTTCATACTTAATACAAGTTAGGAACCGAAGAAGCGACCCCTTTATTGCTACCACCAAGGTCGGTGATAATAGGAGGCAAGTTTCGGTAATAGGATTTATCGTATATAATTAAGGTCACATGATAAGTCAGCGTATCGCCGGGTGTTAGGTCCAGCGTTCGATTACGGATCTCGAGATGCCAGCTTCCGCCACTTGTAAAGGTGCGTACTACAAAATTTCCAATGGTCTTTGTGGCTCCGCCCACTACTTTCTTAATTGCATCTCCTTCATATCTGAAATTAGCAATACCTACCACATACTTACTGTCGTCAAACTGAAGGTCGAGGTCGGTAAGATTGTTCAAGGATATATTAGTAAAGGAGTAATTGACCACATTTACAGGGGCTACATGTAAGGTATTCACATCGAGCACAGTGATCTGCCCCACAGGTGTGGTATTTGTGGTTCTGGTAATCAATTTAAAATCTTCATCGGCAGCAGACACGGTTCCGAGGGAACCTACCTTAAATGCATCCTGTATTAATGCGTCTCCAACCACATGAAGATCGGTTTCGGGGGTTGTTGTGCCTATGCCAACCTGACTCATGACGAGGGGCGTTGCGAAGAGCAAACAAAGGGTTTTAAAAAGTTTCATAGGGAGTAGGTTTACTGGATAATGGGGGTTATGGCACTGCCTGTGGTCCCATTGGCCATGGGAATATTCACAGTGCCAAATTGTTTTGAAAGGTCTTTAGAAAAGATCAATGTTTTTATGGTCCAGGTGCCAATGGCGTTTACATCTAAATTGGCAACCATGGGATAATCTGCTATTATATGCCATGTTCCGTGTTTAATGAAAGTAGCTGTGTAGGGTAAACTGGCATTATTAATGGCGTTGGAAGAAGTGCTTATTACAAGCTCTTCATCAAAATATGCCGAGATAGTGATAAGAACGAATTCTGAAGCGTCGATACCCGTATCAAATTCACGGATCCAATCGAGATCGGGATTGGTGATCACATATTCCTGAATATATCCCAAGGCAGCTCCGGTTGGATTACTTACATCAAGAGACTTTAGACTGTTGTCGGTATCTTGTATAAGAAAGGTGGAGGTTTGGCCTTGTCTAAGAGGTTCCATATCCACATCTATTGCCCCTGAGATTCGAACATCTCCATTTACTTCCAGCATTTTTCTGGGGGAGGAAGTATTTATCCCTACTTGAGAAGATACGGGGGCAGATATGCATAAGATCCATACATACAGCAAAATGCTGTGTAGGTTGCTACGTTTCATAATCAATCAATTTGGGACTACAAAGATAGGTGCTTGAAGCGTAACTTCTTGTTAAAGAATAAGTTGCGATGTGTTTTATATCGAGTATAAAATACATTTCATCGAAAAAATAAGAAAAAATAGCTTTTTTAGTAGGAAGAAGTAAGAATAAAGTAGGAAAATAGCTTCAGAACAAGTTCGTTTTAAAGACAGCGTATAGACGGTGAAGCGTGTATATATGTGCGCTTAGATTTTTTATTTCTCAAACGTTAACTATCATCTTCATTATCTTCCTCGTCTTCTTTGTAAATTAGTGGATGTTCCTCTTCCTCAAGGCCCACCACCCGAATGATACTGGTAACCGCATTATACAACATGAGGACAACACTTATTAACGCACCGCTCAATAAGGCAGAAACGCCCAAGGAAACATAATAGATGGTTACAAACCAGTTGTTAGGAACATTATCTGCTTCCGAAAAGGGAATGTTTAATACCTGAAATGTGACCAGCGAAACAATAAATACAGCGGTATCGATACGTGCAATACGCAACACATGCTTGTAATGCGCTTTTTTTAATTTTGATTTAGAACCCGAGCTAATACTTAGAAGTGTTAGTAACAATGCCAATATAGTAGCCGATGCCAATGCGATCGTATTACATAATGTGTTAATCCCGGGTAGGGAAGAGGCTAACAGGTCTCGCGCTTCGTAACCGCTAAGGTTGCCAAGAAGGAATGCACCTGTTCCGGTGACAATGGCGGCAAAAATACCACCAAACAAAGCACGCTTGTTATATGTGGTTAATTTCATGGATTGTGATATGGTTGTTCTCTCGAAGATACGCAATTCTTTTGTGCAACAAAGGAATAAAGTGTTCTTAATACGGGTCAGCCGTTGTGTATTAGCGTATCCTTAACTTTTTTTCCCGTACAATATCTGTATATTTGCAACGTTAACCTACACCATCATTTTAATAAAATAATACGGTAGACACCATTGGAAATGAAATCAGCCCCTAAAACAAAAAAATACAGTCTAAAAAGACTGCATGCATATTACAGCTATACGGGATTTTACCGTTTTGTGGGAGCAAGTTTAAAGAAAGCTTTGCTTCCCATTAGCGGTTTTATTCTTTTGATCATACTTTTGGATCAGTTTGTAATCGATTTCAGTGACTTCTTCACGCACATAACAAATACGTACGCACCTGTTGGGATCTTGTCGGTGTTTTTTGCTTCAGAATCGCTCCTTGGGCTTATTCCGCCGGAGATCTTCATAGCTTGGTCCGATAAGACAGCCTCACCCATGGTGTATTTAAGTCTACTAGCCGTCCTTTCGTATTTGGGAGGAATTGTTTCTTACTTTATTGGGAAATTGATCCTTCGTATTCCTTCCGTGTACAACTACGTGGAGGTTAAAATGGCAAAACATTTACGTAATGTGCGAAAATGGGGTGGTTTCTTAATCATTGTAGGTGCTTTGCTTCCCATACCTTATTCTATGACCAGTATGGCGGCTGGGACCATTAACTACCGATTTAGAAATTACCTGCTGTTTGGAACCTTGCGTTTTGTGCGTTTCTACCTCTTTGCGATCGCTATATTTAGTCTAGTATAAGTGTATTATTCTCGAGTATCGAGGGTCGCCTCAACTAGATTGAAGGGGTACGCATCTCTTGTTTTTACCAGCTCTGCTTCGGAAAGATTTTTCAATTCTTTCTGAAAGGTCCTCATGGCATACGAGGTTCGAAGCTCGGTATAGGCTTTTGTAATCTCGTCCTGCACTTCAATAAAGACGTAATAGGGCGCTTTTCTATGTGTGCTTAATTCTAAAACAGCCCTATGTGGATTATCGGAAGCAGTCTTACTTCCTTTTCCGAAGCAATACAAACAACTCCCATCCCCATTATTCTTGAGAAAGTCTATCATTTGATCCTTAAGATCACCTAGCGGCGTAATCTCATTATTGACCAACAAATCGCCCTTAGCATTTAAGACTATACGAAATACATTTCGCTCATTGAGCGGCATGGTACAATCTGCGCCGTCGGAACAAGGGGCGGGTATACCACGAATAATACCCTTATCGTTGGATAGGGTTGTAGTGACTAAAAAGAAAATGAGTAATAGAAACGCAATGTCTGCCGTACTACCTGCATTGATCGCAGGTACTTTGTTTGAAGATCTCATAATACATGTAATTAGTGTTGTTTTAGAGAAACTTCAAAAAGGATGCCACGGCGATGTTAGCTATTCATTCACATGCTCCATGAGCTGTTCGTAGGTCTCAACATTAATGTATAATTTATTGTCAAGGCTCACTACAGGATTGGTCATATCTTCCAGAGTGGTTGAAGCTCCAACAAAAGCCTTACTCAATTGCGCTTCCATTTCCGGGACTTCGCTCAATACAAGCTTTCTATACTCATATACACTAGCGTCTAGACCACTTATAATGGCTTCACAGGTAGTACATTGATCCGTAACATAGATGGTAATTTGTTTTTTAGGTGCGATCTTGATGAGCTCATGTTCGGGTTTTAGCACCCGTATAGACAAACTATCATTAGCTTCTAGGGTATAGGTATACTTAGGCGTTTCACCTCTTTCAATAATAAGGCTCTTGATATTTACCTTTGAGGTTGCAGGAACACGCACCAATCGTGGTTTTCCTTTGGGTTGTCTAAAACCGGTGCCCTCTACAGTTAATAACACATCATAATCTATAAGATTTTCATTGATGGCATAGAGGAATAGTCGGTTTCCCTTTTGTTCTTCAACAATAGTTATAGGTTTCTCCTGGCAGAAGGAGGACATAGAAACAAAAAGGAATATGATCAGGGTGGTAAATTTGTACATAAGTTCTAATTTTTTCGAAAGGTAAAAAAAAGTTTAAACTTTCCCATTTTTTGTCCGGTGTTGTCAAAGTTCACAAAATACCATAATAGAATTATAATTATTACTTAAATTAAATCTAGGAATGGTACATTCTTTGTAATTTAACATTATCTAACAATAAATCACGATACTATGACACTTATAAAAGTTTCTATAGCCCTTTTTTCAATGGTCTTTTTTCTTAATTGTAATACGACAAAAAATACCGGTAATACCATGACTTCAGATTCCAGTAACAGTACAATGTCTAATTCAGACAATAGTATGACTAGTGACACAAATATGATGGAAGCCGGGTACAGCAAAGGGGTTATTGTGTATTCCGATAAAGAAGGAGACTGCCCGTACACCATTCAAGTGGTGGGCAGTGATGCCATGTTCGACCCTGTAAACTTAAGTGAGAATTACAAAAGAGCCGGAGAGAAGATATGGTTTACATATTCACCCTTACGTATGATGAACCGTTGCGACAAGGCGAACCCCGTGAATGTAGATGATATTAAAACACGATAGGAGAATTTCCTGTCGTTATTTAGAAAAAGTTGCTTGCAAATGATATTGCGAGCAACTTTTTTTTTTTTGAGCTTGTTATTGTTGTCACCAACTATTATTGTTTGATAACTTTAAGCTGCCCATTCCCGTGGTCCGAGCTCAAGGTAATAACGTATAATCCGCTGGCCAGGCGATCCTCCAACTCAAAATTCAATTCGTTCATTCCTTTTTCCAATTGAACTTCGCTTTGCGTGATCAATTGCGAATTGAGATCGAAGATGCGCAAGGTTGCCGCAGCAGGACGGTGCGTTTCGATACGTAGGTTGAAGTATTTCTGAATGGGATTTGGATAGGCAGTAAGACGAATATCTTTTACTTCAGGAAAGGAGAAGAGTTCCACAGCCAATGTGCCTCGTGGCACGGCTATAAATACATTCTCCTGTAAGGTCTCTATACTGGTATTTCTAAGGATGATTTCCGACAGGGTCGTACTTTTTAATGCAGCGATCTCATCATTGCTAAAGGCCGGATCGTTCTCATAATAAAAGCGATCTCCATCGCGCAAAAATTCGAATTGCATCTTTAATAAGGTAGACATGCCTTCTCCCACAATACTGTTTGGGAGATGATCCTCACTCATAAACCCGATCCACGGATCTACTTTACTTATGTCTCCATACACGGTTTGTAGGGTCGAACTTAAGGTTGAATTTGATGTTAGACTGTTAAAATCAGGGTGAGGAGTGAGTAAGATGTCTTGACGTATGGTGTTGTAATCCGGTAAGCCACGCTCTCTTGCACGAGCAATGTTAATAGATAGTAGATCGAGTCCGCCGGCGCCCGGAGGTCCAAAAAGAAAATTACGAATATCATCCATAATCATAGGATCTACAAATTGATGTTCCTGTGCCGCCAAGCCCCGAAAGAACGGTGCGATACCGCCTTCATCTTTTAGTATCAACGGATTAAAGAACGCGTTTCGAAGATCAACGGCCCCGAAGGACCAATCGTTTCCTTCTTCATCATACCGAACTATACGTCCGTTCACCATGGTGTGTCCAAAACGATATCCTGCTGCTGAAAAAACATTCATGATGGTGGGATCCACGGTAGGATCATATCCAGTATAGGGTGATAACGTAACACCAATAGTAGGTAAGAACTCTTCATACGTAACTACTTCTATCAGCGCTCCTACAATCTTTCTGGCCCGTTGAAACAGTTGTTCGTCGGTCCAAGTAGGGTGCTGTACCTTCAATTCATCACAAAGCCTGTTGTGCTCCAACACCCATAACGTGTGAAACGCCATGAGGCCCGGCTGTTCATTGACTCGAACATCACCACCTACAAAGAACTTTTCCGGCAGTGGAAAACCGTCCAATACCATAAAGGGTGCGGTAGGATCGATCTCGCTATCGTATTCGCCGTCCACGGTATTCCAGGGAAGCAGATTTCCGGCAGAGGTCTTCAGCTTACCATCACTATGGGTGCGCAGCCAATTGGCTCTGATTTCATCACTTCCATATACAGCAGATCCATCGATAAAACTGGTGATCTCATTCACATGTTTACGCGGATTATTTACATCGGTACCCGTAGCAGGGTCGCTTAGTGAGCGGAACATTCTAATTGTTACGGTTCCAGTGCAGAAGGGATCAAACAAGGCATCACATTCCGGTACTTGGATATCATGTGCTTCAGAGAAGTTATCATCATTCAGGTTTACATCATGGTCGATAAATTGGCCCCAACCCCAAACAAAATCACTTAGATTTAATTCATTGGCTAAAAATTCAGATTGGCTGCCTAAAGCGTTACTTATCACGCGAGGATTTTCCCTATCCAATCCTCCCGGTTCACTAATGAGATCTGTATAGCCGTTGGTAGCATAGTTTCTAAAATGTTTCTTCGCGACGCCCCAGTCGGGGTTGGCAGCATTATTGCCGGTTCCGTCATAACTGCGATTCTCTTGCGCAAGACCTTCAAGGCCCAAAAGGAGCAGGCTAAGGAGTATTAATCTTTTCATAATTGGCGTACTTCTTTGTTAGTCTCTCAAATGTACAAGGAAATATTTAATTGTGGAAACACTGCCTCCTGTTGCTTTTAAACGCGCTGTGATTTTAATATCCTTTCTTCGGAAGGAATATTGCTTCAAAAAACTTTAGTAAGGAGCCATTATTTTTTTCGGAAACCTTCATGGATAACCTATAAAAGGAAGTACTTTTGCACTCCCGAAACTTGGGAAGATATGGCAGAAGAGACTATAGGATTACAAGAGCGAAAGACCGATAAAGAGCTGTATAGCTACCAACAGGGAGCTATTAGCAAGATCTTCGAAAAATTTGAATCGGCTCCCGACGATTACCACCTGCTATATCAATTACCCACAGGAGGAGGGAAGACCGTTATCTTTTCTGAAATGGTCCGGCAATACCTAAAGCACCATAATAAAAAGGTCTTGGTGATGACACATCGCATCGAGTTGTGTAAACAAACCTCCGAGATGCTTACCAGTTTCGGTGTTGTAAACAAAGTGGTGAATAGCAGTGCAAATTTGGACGATCAAGGCAGGTACAGTTGTTTTGTCGCGATGGTTGAAACACTTAACAACCGTCTCAACGAGGACAAACTCGACATTTCCGATATTGGACTGGTTATTATCGATGAGGCCCACTATAATTCTTTTACCAAACTCTTTAAGTTCTTCGACAAGTGTTTTATTCTTGGGGTAACGGCTACACCTTTAAGCTCGAACCGCAGCTTGCCCATGAACGACAATTACGATGAACTCATTGCGGGCGAATCCATAGAGAATCTAATTGAGAACGAATTTTTGGCTCGAGCAGATATCATACAGTATAATATGTCGCTTACTTCGTTGGAAGTAGGTTCGAATGGTGATTATACCGTGAAATCTTCAGAAGATCTCTACTCCACAAATTCTATGTTGGATACGCTTTTGGAAGCGTACAGAACACATTCCGAAGGAAAGAAAACACTTATCTTCAATAATGGGATCAATACCTCTGTTCAAGTATACTATACATTTAAGGCGGCAGGGTTGCCCATTGCACATCTCGATAATACCGCCTCCAAGAAGCAACGCAAAAAAATACTGCAATGGTTTCGGGAGACCCCCAATGCGATCCTGACATCGGTGAGTATTCTTACCACCGGGTTCGATGAACCTACCATTGAGAGTATCATTCTAAACAGAGCGACGAAATCGCTTACCCTTTACTATCAAATGATTGGTCGGGGATCTCGAATTTTGAACAATAAATCAACTTTCACGGTCATTGACCTTGGGAATAACTGCTATCGTTTCGGACCTTGGGGGGCCAACTTAGACTGGCAAGCTATCTTTAGATCACCCGATTATTATATGGATCGCTTGTTAGACGACTACGAACTTGAAAGTAACTTTCGGTATGAAATGCCTGAAGCCGTCAGAGAACAATTCTCGAAGTCTGAAGAAGTATATTTCGATATCAAGGAAACATATACCGATGCCATTACTAAAGGGGAATCTTCCAAAGTGGTTTTGGAGCGTTCTATTGAACAGCATGCCTACATCTGTACAGAGAACAGCGAAGACGTGTATGACGCATTAAACTTGGCCAAATTATTGGGAGACGATATCGATCATCGTATAGAGAAATACGCGCAATGTATTAGCAAGAGCACACATAACTTTATAAGCTGGTTGAAAGACGATTACAAACTGAAACTGCGGTCGTATCTACGAGAGCACTTCGACACCCTTTATGAAACCATTCACGGGTTTCCGCCGGAAGATTAATGTCTTTATTTTAACCGAACCGCTCCAATGCCTGCACGCCATAACTCTTCATTATAGGCAGGAATGGAAGTTTTTAAAAGTGCATTTCCACGAGCCTTCAGGACAGCCCATTGTGCGTCCAATTCTGCCCTTCGTTGTTTTGACGGCGTATTCACACTAGGTAAACTGCTTTCTGTGTGATTGATCAGAAAGAGATACTCGGCCGAAAATTTGTTGGGAAAATTTTCAACGTCATCATACGCTTGTGACTTTCGCTGAATCATGTCCTCGTCCCACGCTTTCAATTGATTCAGTAATTCAGTTCCGGAAGCGATCAAAGATTTATTTTCGTTTGTCTCTTTTAGAAGTGATACAATACCTGCAATCTGTTCTTGTGCATCTTTTAAGGTGTTTACCATGTGGTGCATTTCGGTAAGGGTGGCTTCCATCTGCGTCATAAAACGGTCGTATTCCTCATACTGCCCTGAAGCCAAGCTAAATGTAGGGTTAGGCAAAATAACAGCTTGCGTAGCGACTGTCGTTCCTTGCTGCTCCAATGTAATTTGATACGTTCCAGGTGGTACGACATGGCCTCGAAAACTGGCCTCAATATATGTAGTTGGTATTCCCGGCATAATAGGATGCCGCATGTCCCATACAAAACGGTTTAAACCTTCATTTTTTGAAAGTACGGGAGCGGGGGGTGGACCTCCACCATCATTGGGCACATATTTTTTATCTTTTTCTGAAGTAAAAGTGCGTATCACTTCGCCTTTCTCATCCCTTATTTCCATACGGATCGGGATCGAGTCGTGTATTTTCGGAAGGGTGTAGTACAGCACAACACCATTGGCGGGGTTTACACCTTCAAAGGGATCGGTACCGTTAAAAGTTGCGGTATTTCCACTCAACGGACTGTACCAAGAGCCATTCACAGCGGGCTCCGGAGTAAAGATATGTAGCCCTTCTTTCTTATTCTTATATTGGGTGAGCACGGCCAGATCATCTAAGATCCAGAAGGAGCGGCCGGAAGTTGCTACCAGCAGATCTCCTTTATGCACCTTCAGATCGGTTATAGGCGTTACGGGTAAATTGAGTTGAAAAGGCTCCCATTGATCGCCTCCATTCCATGAGATATACACACCCGTTTCAGTACCGGCATACAGTATGTTTTTATCTGAAGGATCCTCGCGAACCACTCTGGTAAATGCGCCGTAGGGTATCCCTTTGCTAATATTCTGCCATGTTTTTCCGTAGTCGTTAGTCTTATAAAGTGCCGGAGTATAGTCGTTGAACTTATAACGGGTAGTCGCAATGTAGGCAGTTCCCGGCGAGGCATGCGAAATATCGATCGCATTGATGAGCGTCTCCTGTAATCCTTTAGGTGTAACATTTTCCCAAGTTTTACCATTATTCCTTGTGATATGCACAAGGCCATCGTCACTTCCGGTCCAAAAAACACCTTTTTCGTGAGGAGACTCTATCAAATAACTAATCGTGCCGTAATTCTCTGCGCCAACGGCTTCGTTGGTATACGGTCCGCCACCGTTTCCTTGTTTATCATCCTGATCTCTGGTAAGGTCCGGGGAGAACTCTTCCCAATTCTTCCCCATATCAGTGGTTTTCAGTACAAGTTGTGCAGCGTGATAAAAAGTACCCGGTTCATGCTGAGACCAAATGATGGGCGCATTCCAGTTGTACAAGTATTTCATGTTTCTTGCTTCCCTTCCCAAATATTGGATGGGTGCAGCCATGATGTTTGTACTTGCTTTGGATTTCATATCCAATACTTCGATGGTTCCTAAATAACTTCCGCCGAGCACATACTTGGGCTGGTCGGGATCAAAAGCCAAAAAAGCACTCTCACCTCCGGCTGCATAGGTCCAGTCTTGTGCATTGATACTGCCACGCCCCAGACTAAGACTTGCGATCCTAACCGAAGTGTTGTCCTGTTGCCCTCCGTAAAGATTATACGGAAACAGATTGTCGGCATTGATGCGGTAGATCTGTGCCGTGGGCATGTTATCTTGGGTAGACCAGCTCTTTCCGTAATTGAATGAAACCGCGGCACCACCGTCGTTGGCAATCACCATGTTCTTTGAATTCATAGGGTTGATCCAAAGATCGTGATAGTCACCATGGGTACCCGTAATCTCTTCCCAGGTGGTTCCCCCGTCAATAGAGCGCAGTGCAGGCGCACTAAGCACATATACTACATTTTCGTTATTAGGATCCACAAATACTTCGGTGTAGTACCAGGCACGCTGAGTTAACCGATTGTCGCCACTTACCTTGGACCAGTTTTTCCCGGCATTGTTCGAGACAAACAAGCCACTTAGATCCTTTTCAGTATCACTTTCAATAAGGGCATATACTTTTTCAGAATTCGACCTGCTCACAGCGATGGCCATTTTTCCCTTTTCTTCAGGAAGACCATCGTGAATTTTATACCAGGTGGTACCGCCGTCTTCCGATTTATAGAGGCCACTGCCTTCGCCACCACTTAGTACCATCCACGGCATACGCTGGTGGTGCCACATAGCGGTATAGAGCACATTAGGATTGTTCATATCCATGGACAATTCGGTACTGCCGGTCAACTCGTTTACGAACAGCACCTGTTCCCAGGTCGTTCCGCCATCGGTTGAGCGGTAGACCCCACGCTCTTTGGTTGGGCCGTGAAGAGCTCCTTGTGCAGCTATATATACAATATCGGGATTTGTGGGATGGATCACAATGCGTGCTATGTGCTGTGTCTTCTCCAAACCAAGTTTCTTCCAGGTCTTTCCTGCATCGGTCGATTTGTATACCCCGTCACCGTAAGAGGTCATCACGCCGCGAACGGCATGTTCTCCCATGCCGCAATAGATTACGTTAGGATGTGATTCTGAAACAGCAACTGCACCCACCGAACCGGTCTTGAAATACCCATCGGAAATATTTGTCCAGCGCTGGCCTGCGTCTTCGGTTTTCCACAATCCGCCACCGGTGGTTCCCATGTAATAGGTTAGAGGATCGCCCATAGCACCACTGGCAGTCACCGAGCGACCGCCACGAAAAGGACCGATATTCCTATATTTCAAAGGTTCAAAAAATTGATTGGCCTCTTGTGCTAGGCTAACGATTGTAAAGAGAAAGAGTAAGAGTGAAGTGGTTAGTGATTTCATAGGTTTGAATGCTCATGGTCTTTCTCAAAGATAGACGAAAAAGCACAACCTTCAAACACATTTAGAACAGTTCAAAAACATAGCCAAGCAACCAGTATAAAATAATGAATACCACAATGGTACCAATGCAACCGCATTTTCCGCCTCCAATCTTTTTGGCTCCCCAGGCAGCCGCCAGGATACGCAATAGTTTTTTCATATCTAGAAATGTTTACTTAAAAATACAGCATTTTTGCGATGCACGTTACCACGCTAACAGTTTTATAACAAATTAATTTTATGACATGCCGTCTTTTATTTGCGGCATTTGTTTTAGCTTCGTAACACGCTTATGAAAAATAACGATCCGTATGCAGCCCTGCGATTTAGGGAGTTCAATATCTTTCTTTTGGTACGATTCGCCATGGTGTTTGCATGGTCTATGCAGTTTGTGGTTATTGAATGGGAAGTGTATAGTTTAACAAAAGATCCCCTTTCTTTGGGTATTATAGGTTTAATGGAGGTTATTCCAGCCGTAGGCTTAGCACTTTTTGCCGGTCATGTGGTAGATCAAAAGGAGAAGCGGGGATTGCTTTTATGGTGTATCTTGGGATTCTCGGTGGTTAGTCTGGGATTGTTCTTGATCACGTGGCCTGAAGTGGTAGGTGACCTTAGCACCCAAAGTGTGCTTTACAGTATCTATGCTCTTGTATTTCTTGGCGGTGTGGTGCGTGCTTTTATTGGTCCCACGATCTTTTCGTTGTTCTCCTTATTGATTCCAAAAAAAATATACCCCAATGCTGCTACTTGGAGCAGCTCTGTTTGGCAAATGGGAACTGTGGTAGGTCCTGCGATCGCCGGACTTTCCATTCATTGGATCGGGGTGCACTGGTCGATGTGCTTCGTATTTTTCTGTTCGCTAGTGGCTGTGATCGCGCTTACATCCATTCCGAAGAAACCCATCTTAAATCCGAAGCTGGGGGAACCGGTACTGAAAAGTTTAAAGGAAGGAGTGAAATTTGTACTCTCGACTAAGATCATCCTAGGTGCCATTTCCCTCGATATGATCGCAGTGCTCTTTGGTGGGGCTGTAGCCTTATTGCCCATTTTTGCACAGGATATTTTAAAAGTAGGACCCGAAGGATTCGGGGTACTTCGTGCTGCACCCGCCGTAGGCGCACTCCTCATTATGTTTACTTCGGCGTATTTTCCGTTGAATAAGAATGCCGGATTGAAATTGCTGGGAGCTATCTTCGGATTCGGAGTGTGTATCATCGTCTTTGGATTGTCCACCTGGTTCTGGATATCGGTAATAGCTCTTTTCCTAAGTGGCGTCACCGACGGTATTTCAATGATCATCCGCCAAACCATCTTGCAATTGCGCACTCCCGACCATATGCGAGGTAGGGTAGCCTCGGTAAACTCAATGTTTGTAGGATCCTCGAACGAATTGGGCGCTTTTGAAAGCGGTCTCACAGCCAAGTGGATGGGAACGGTGACCGCCGTAGTATTTGGCGGAAGTATGACCCTACTCACCGTTGTCTTTACGGGAGCGATCTCACCGGCCTTTCGAAAATTGGATCTGCGGAAGGATATTGAGGCGTACGAACGAGACGAGCAATCCACATAGCTATTCAGAAAAAATAGATATAAGAACTAAAAAACAGTTAAAAAGGAATACGTACTATTGTATTCGCATACCAACCTATAACCATGCCCAAATCTACCAACCTTACGCTGGTCATTCTTGCCTTCTTTTCGATCTATGTGATTTGGGGATCCACGTACTTGCTCAATAAAATAGCAGTGGCAGAACTAGCACCGTTCATGTTGGCCTCCATCCGGTTTACTTCAGCGGGGCTTCTAATCTTCGTGATATGTAAGGTGATGAGGATCTCAATTGCCATCACTAGACGTCAGTTGTTGAACACTGCCATCGCCGGATTCTTATTCCTTAGCTTTGGGAACGGTATTGTAGTTTGGGCTTTGAAATATGTGGACAGTGGTTTTGCAGCTTTGGAGATCTCGGCACAACCGCTTGTGATCCTTATTTTGATGCGGATCTTACAAGGTAAAAGGATCAAAGCGATGTCGGTTATTGGAATTATTTTGGGCGTCATCGGGGTATACCTATTGGTAAGTCAGAAGCAAGTATTGCATCAAGAAAATAGTATTGTAGGCATGGTCATGATCTTTATGTGCATGGTAAGTTGGGCCTACGGAAGTCTTTTTGTAGGCAAAGCCGATCTTCCCTCCAATTATTTTGTAAATACAGGCTACCAGATGTTGACCGGCGGACTCATGCTATGTTTTGCGAGTTTGATCTTTGGCGAGACGTGGAGCGCCCCGGCACAATGGAGTACTTCGGTACAATGGTCGATGGTGTTGTTGATCCTCTTCGGAAGTATTGTTGCGTTCACTTCTTTCAATTATTTGCTGAAGGTCGTTTCACCCGAAAAAGTAGCGACATCCACCTACGTCAATCCCATTATAGCACTGCTGTTGGGATGGTACTTTCTAGATGAACAGATAACGTTGCAATCGATCCTGGCTGCCGTTATCTTACTTACCGGTGTTTACTTTATCAATACTTCGAAGAAATTGGCGGGGTATGAACGCTTTGCAACACGATCCAAACACAAGCCTTGATCGAAGTTGTGAAATCCCTTCAGAAAAAGTGAACCAGAAGCTGTAACAAAGCGATTATATTTGCGTCTACTACAAACAAAACTCTTTATGAAACAATTATTGCTATGTGGCCTTGCATTGAGCCTTCTCGCTTGCGGTCCTTCTAAAACAGGAAACGATCTTGCAGTACAAACTCCGATAAAAACAAGCCTTGACCTTACTAAAGTGGTGGACGACAAAGTGCCTGTGACAATAGATCCGGGACGGTTTATACAAGAGACAGTCACGTACAGATTGCCTAAGGTAGTTCAGGGAACGTACGCAATTAGCGACTTTGGTTATTTTGTAGACGATTTCACGGCACTAGATTATAATGGAAATCCGTTGCCCAGTACCAAGGTAGATACCAATACCTGGACGATCGCCAATGCTTCTCAGTTGGATAAGATCACGTATTACGTCAATGACACATTTGATGTGGAAGCGGAAGGAAAATCACCGTTTTCACCCTCAGGGACCAACATTGAACCCGATAATTACGTATTGAACCTCCACGGTTTTATAGGATATTTTGACACATTGAAGAACAATCAGTATCAGTTGGACGTAACAGCTCCTTCCGATTTTGAACGTACGTCGGCGCTTCAGAATACCGGAGAGAAGACTCATGCAGATGGATCGATGACTACCAGCTATTTTGCACCTCGTTACTTCGATATAACCGACAACCCCATGATGTACGGGAACCTTTCCGTAGAGAAATTTATGGTAGGAGGGATTGAGATCGTACTCAGTGTTTATTCGCCCAACAAGATGCATTCGGCTACCAGCCTTAAACCTGTGATGTACAAAATGATGGAAGCACAAAAAACCTATTTGGGAGATATCGACAGTACACCACGTTATGATATTTATCTGTATCTGTCTGATGGTAGCGAAGACGCCCCTGCCGGATTTGGAGCCTTGGAACATCACACATCTACAGTAGTTGTTATGCCGGAAGGGATGCCTGCGAATGCGTTGGAAAAAGGAATGGTAGACGTTGTGGCTCATGAGTTCTTTCATATTGTCACTCCGCTGTCTGTGCATTCTGAAGATGTGCATTACTTCGATTATAACGACCCAACCTTCTCAAAACACCTTTGGATGTATGAAGGTGTTACTGAATACTTTGCTCAGCATTTTCAAGTCTATGAAGGGCTTATTGAAGCTGATGAATTCTACGGAATCATTATGGATAAAATCCAGACCTCGCTTGGGTTGGATGACAGTATGAGTTTTACCGAAATGAGTGAAAATGTGATCGATGAACCTTATGCGTCCAATTACTATAACGTATATCAGAAAGGGGCACTTATCGGTATGTGTATTGACATACTCATGCGTCAAGAAAGTAACGGAACACGTAGCATGCTTTCTTTAATGAAAGAATTGTCAAAAAAGTATGGAAAGAACAAACCCTTTGACGATGATACCCTCATTGCAGAGATCACCCAAATGACCTATCCGAGTGTGGGCGAATTTCTTACCACTCATGTCGAAGGAACTACCCCAATTGATTACAGTGTGTTTTTTGAGAAAGTAGGGTTGGAGGTAGTTGAAGGACAAGTAGAAGGGAATTTTATCATGAACGGAAATGTTCCCATGGTGAGCGGAAGCCCCGATAAAGGGATCTTCTTTACCGGGTTAGCAACGCAAAACAGTTTTTGGGCGGAACAAGGTGTACAAGCCGGAGACATTATTAAAAGTGTGAATGGCACGGATGTAACCCTGCAGAACGCCAATACCATCTTTCAGGAAGTGTATGGATGGGAGCTGGGAAAAGAGATATCTGTTGTGTTGGACCGTGATGGCGAACGCGTTGTAATAGAAACTGTGACCACACAGCCGTATGTAATGGGCAAAAAGCTGCAAGAGGTTCCTAATCCTTCAGCAGAACAGCTTGCTTTGCGCAAGGCTTGGTTGAAAGGGTAGGGGTTTCTTCGACAAGCTCAAACTGACAGCTTTGTGCGTCTATTACCTGAGCTTATGATACAGTAAAAAAAAGAGGCTATTTTTTAAATAGCCTCTTTTTTTTCATCTATAGAATCTTAGTTCTCATCATCCAAGCCGCCGCGACGGGTTGGGGACTTAGGCTCCGGCCATTCCAGCTGCTCGCCCGTTCTTGAGCTTACCGGCAGGACACTCCTTTCTCGGGAGGGTGTATCCGGATCTTCACTAGCCATATACGCAAGGATCGCCGTTAATATTACATTATCACGCAGGTCGTCGAAAATGATCTTATCGTAGGTATCTCTGTTGGTATGCCAGGTGTAGTTCCAATACGACCAGTTGAGCGAACTTAAACTGAATGCAGGAGCACCCGCCGCTTGAAACGATGCATAATCTGAACCCCCTCTGGCCGGCGTGCCGGGGAAGGTAGTTTCGATACCATCTGTGATGCGATCCGGGACCGGTTCCAGCCAGCTTGCAAGATAGTCGTAGGCATGAAGAAAGCCTCCACCCGATAAACGAACCACTCGGCCTGTGCCGTTATCCTGATTAAACACCGCTTGTACGCCTGCGACGATCTCCGGATGATCCTCCACAAACGCTCTAGATCCGTTGAGGCCTTGTTCTTCACTGCCCCAATGGCCCACGAGAATGGTGCGTTTTGGATTAGGATAGTATTTTTTTAGAAGTCGCATCGCTTCCATCATGATGAGTGTTCCCGTACCATTATCGGTTGCACCGGTAGCACCGTCCCATGAATCAAAGTGCGCAGAAAGGATCACATATTCTTCAGGCTTTTCACTTCCTTTTATTTCGGCAATGGTATTGAAGGTAGGAACCACACCCAGTTCTTTTGAAAGGGCCACAATATTTATTTTCGGCTTTTGACCGGAGGCAACAAGACGGTAGAGCATCCCGTAATCTTCCAATTCAATATCTACGGTAGGGATCTTCTTGGTACGGGCTGCAAAGATCTTGTTCACTCCGAAACCGTTGGACCAATTGGAAGCAACGATACCGGCAGCCCCTGCCTTTTCAAGTGCGGCCGGAAGGGTACGTGAGGTGTATCCCGTGCGGCGCATATTGTCCCTCCATTCGGTGGTTTGTTTTTCCCGTGCTTCCTTCATCTTTTCGAATGATTCCTTTGTGGCAAACTCTTCCCAGTTGTAATCCGGTCTGCCGGTAGGTTCCAGCATATCGATCATCACCAGTTTTCCCTTCACATTGGGTAGCCATGCCATGAAATCTAAAGAGTCTTTCACCGTGGGTAGTGTAATAAGCTCTGCTGTTACTCCCTGTTTAGAAGTACCGGGATTCCATGCCAATTGAGTACCCCGCAGGCTTTGCACACGTGGATATACCATGTCGATATGCGTAATGCCACGTTCCCAGCCTCGCCATTCGCCATAAGCTTCGTTCTTGGCGGGAATCCCCCAAGATTCATATTTTTGAACCGCCCAGTCGTGCGCGTTCTTCATTTGCGGCGTTCCTACCAAACGCGGACCAATGATATCCATAAGTTCATGACCCAATGGTTGCAGCATGTTGTTCTCGGTAGCTTCTTTAATAATGTTGTCAATGACAGGATCGTTGGACTGAGCGTGCATGGAGAGCAGACCTATGCATAAGAGTCCCAGGAAGAAATTTTTTTTCATTTGTTGGTTATTTGATTAATCATCCTAAAAATACACATACCGTGGGTAATTGTATCTATTGGACGATCCTTTTCTGAAAAAAAGACAAAAAAGAAACCCCTGCTATGTGCAAGGGTCTTTGTGAGGTTAGAAACGGGTGATCCTTAGCGGTGAATGGCATAGCTGCTGGCTTTGCCGTACAGGGCTAACTTTTCCAGCAGTCCCGAACGCTTCAGATAGTCGTTCCATCGTTGTAATAGTTTCTTCATATCGTATGGGTTAAAGGGTTCGTATTTCCCGTATCGAGTACGAGCGATCTGCACCATAACGTATGATTGATTTTGTGTCGGAAGCTATGTTCCGAAGAGAGTAAGAGAAGGGGTGTTGGTTAAATGTACGAAATTTCTTCCATATCGCAACAATATCGGTCTAGTATTTCATTGTACCTCAGGAAGTTTAGGATCGGTTTTGGTATTCAAGATGCTTCCTGTGCACAATCACTATGGAACATAAAGAAGTACGGAGGTATAAAAAAACTGTCTAAGAAGCAGCGCGAAAGAACGAAAACTTCGGATTTACATCCGAGCGGTTTCTTACGCGTACTTTTTAGACAGTAGTAGCTGTTACATTGCTTTGTTTAGTGGGTGATATCGTGCGCTTCAGCTTTGGCTTTCCCTTTCAACTCCTCGTACTTATCGGTTATAGAACGTTCCACATCCTGAGCACCTTCCTTGATCTTTTGGCCTACATTGTTGACCTTTCCTTTTAGGCGCGCTTTCTCTTCCTCACTCATGTTCTTGTACTTCCAAAATGCGAATGCACCGGCTGCTAACCCTACTAAAGCCAGCAATCCTTTTCCTTTGTTATTCATAGTGTCTGTTTTTTTATTTGTTGTCTATTAAAGGTACGGCGGGTTTTCCGTCTCGCAATAAGAATCCGGCACTTTAGGATAAGTTTAATAGAGATTGCTAAGGAAGTATTAAAATGGATTGTGGGATGATTATGTTTTTTCTTTCTTTTCTTTTCTTTTTTCCATTGATGAAAAAAGAAACAAAAAAATCTAGGCTGCATAAAGCATCCCTAAATACTACGTCGGTTCACTACACGTTCCGAACTCGGTGCGCCACAGCACACCTCAAACAGCGGAACGCGCTTTACGTTCCAGCTCCTTGCATTTTACGGGAAACTTTCTGAGGTCGTTTTTTGATGCTATGAAACATTGGTATTAAAGAAGAAGCTGTGTCACTTCGAGTGGTTCCTTGAAGAGGCACTGTATCGAGAAGGGGTTTTGTAGTGTAGATTCTTCGCTTCGCTCTGAATGACATGAAGACTGTCATTCCGAACGTAGAGAGGAATCTCATTGACACAGGAAGTAGTGATTTGTATGTGGGAAGCGCTTCGACAGGCTCAGTGTGACTGAAGCGAAGGGGAGTTGAATGCGCTTCGACAGGTTCAGCGTGACAAAAAAAGAAATAGGATTATTTGATGATTGGATTGTTAGATCATGGGATACAACGTATAATAGAACATGCACCCGCTTACAAACAAGAAAGCGACCAGCGTGAGTACCGGCCAAACGCCAAAAGAGCGTTTGATGAGCATGATATAAAGGTAATAGAGCACCCCGAGCAGGAAGAGTGGCGTTATAAAGAAGAGCCAATTCGCTTCAGCTACGAGTCCGAAGAGCAATAGGAAGGGATCACTGTTCAATGTTTGGAACATAAAATAACCCAGCAGAATAAGAAACAGCAGTCCCATTGCTGAAACCCACCAAGTAGTTCTCTTCATGTGATCTTTCTTTCTTCGGAAGAAGACGGCTCCCACGATCACATTCCGAAGCACCACCACTACAGTTAGTACCAATAACAAAACGAACCAAAGGGGTTGCAAGCGGGAGACCTGTTGCAGTAGGGTGCCTATTGTTCCATTCTTATAGTAAGACGTTCGGAACGGGATGGAAGTCTTTTCAAGTTCTTCTAAGCAGGCTACTTCCGGATCCGTAGAAGGGTCTTCAAGGAATTTTGTAACCATTTGTCGTCCGCAGGGCGTCGGACTTACCCCGTGTCCCAATCCGGGGAAGGAATGATAGTAAGCATCGGTGAAGTACTCCATAAACGGCTCGTTCCATTCGGGTGGGGTGATGGGATCGAAGGTGCCGGCCAATAGGAGGGAAGGGACCGATGTACGTACAGGGGTTCCTGCAATGGAATCTGTTTGAATGCGGGTGTCGTTCACGTAAAACTCGTAGTAGCCGTCTATGATCTCGTAAGGTTTGTATTGTCGTTGTTCGGTTTGATAGGCTTCCTTGCTTTTTTCCAGCATTCCTTTATAGTCGTAGACGTATTCGATCATGCCCAGGGCATTGTACCCTTCTTCCACCAAGGGTTGCATTTGTGTCAACACCCGCCTTAAGGTCGTTTCATCACGTGCCATGAAATGTTCCAACAATATGGGAAAATCCTTATACACATTGGCATAATAGAGGAGTTGATGGAGGGCGCCGTTGATCTCATGCCGATTCAGATATGCAAGTTCTCCGCCGGGCATGGTTATTTTTAGGGGATCGGTATCCACCGAATCCAGAAATGCCAAGAAGCGCGTTTTCAGGTTTGGAAAGCGCTCATTGCAGTCGGAGTTTTCTGCACAAGCATCCAGTACCCGGTTGAGCGTTCGGGCATAATAGATACCCATAGAACCCTGTGTAGCGACGCCAATAGGCACATTAGAGTCGAACACGGCCGAGCGGACCGTGATGTCGTAGTCTTCCGCAGCCCTTAAAAAATGCTGCATGGCCATGGTTCCGTAAGAGATACCGAAAAGGTTATAGGTGGTATAGTCCAATTGCTGCGCCAAGAATGCCGCATCGCGCGCAATGGTGTTCATACCATACTGATTGAAGTCGATGCCCTCCTGCTGCAAACGGTCCAGACAGGCGTTGTACCGCTCACGCTGACGAGCGGCGAATTCGGAATTGGTGTAATTAGCAAGAATATCGTTCCAGCCTTCCTTGCCCAGGTTCTCGCAGGGTAGGTTTGTTGAAAAACCCGAACCCCTGTAATCGAAGAGGATCACGTCCCTTTCAGCCAGAAAAGGAAAACGAAGGTAAAAAGGTGTATCCTTGACCTCGGGAAATCCCCATCCACCTGCAAAAACCATGATGGGGTCCCCTTGGAAGTCGGGATTAGGTGTTTTTAGGATGCTGAAGGCGATCTGAAGTGTTCTGCCCTCAGGTTTGCTGTAATCCTCCGGTACCGTGAGATATCCAAAGCGTGTTTCGGGCTGCGCTTTCATAAAGCTGCAATCCTCCAAGAAGCACGAAGTGGTTTCAATGGTGCCAATGTTTTGGGAGCAGAGGGTAAAAGCGAAGAGGAGGCAGCAGGCAATACTAAAAGGTCTCATGGTGTTGTTGGTTAGTGTTCATTAAAGATACTGATTTTCAGGAAATGGGATTCGGTTTTTGAATTGACGGGGTTGTTGAATGAAATAGGTCTTCTTTCTTTCTTTCTCTTCTTTTTTCCATTGATGAAAAAAGAAAGAAAAAAATCTAGGCTGCAGAAACCATCCCTAAATACTACGTCGGCTCACTACACG
>NZ_CAXAXI010000030.1:0-29027 GCF_963972995.1 uncultured Altibacter sp. | reverse complement strand
TATGATTCCTCCTGTTAAAAATGCACCGCCTGTATAGGCAGTAGTTGCGTACATACCGTGGGTATTGGCAGCATAGCCAAAAACACCCAGGCCTGTTCCGCTATTTTGACCAGAGAGGGCGTCCCCACTGCCACTTTCCAATGCTAAAACACCTCCTCCGGTAGTCGAAGTCTCGGTAACAATCCCGTAATCAGATCCGTCGTTTACACGTAAGGCTACGTTGGTATAGGGAGCACTTCCCAATCCCGCGTTTCCCGCACTTAAGAATCGAAGTCGTTCTGTATCGTTCGTTCGCAATACAAAGTCGGTGTTGTCTGTAGTCCCAATAAAGTTAACTCCGGCGTTTGTTCCGGCATTCCCTTCGAGCGACCAGTCCTTTCCGCCGGTTCCTCCCATGGCGATCCAGCGTGAACCGTCCCAATAATAGAACCCGGGAAGTACTTGCGTACTACCTGTGCTCGCATTGGCCGTATTATATACCAGTAAGCCTGTGGCGGGTGTGGTCACCGGAGCAGCAGAATTGGTTGCCGTAAGTGCCACTCGGTTAATCAAGATACCCTTATTCGTATCTGCAATTTCAAGTTGAGCACTGGCATTGGGTGCTCCTGTTCCTAATCCAACATTGTCATTGGCGCCGTCTACAAATAATGCATTTGTTTTATTGGATGTTTCAATGCGAGTATTCATATCAACACCTGTTTCATTGATGACCAATACATCGTTAGCATTCTCTTGCAAGGATATGAATTCCAGTCCGCCGGCTCCTAGGTTTAATTGGTCATCGGCACCTCGAAAGATCCCGGTATCTACATCAATATCCCATGATAATAAAGGTGTGGTCACAGATCCGGGAGCAAACGCTCTAAGAAGTCCGCTATTGGTAATCTCCAATCGCTCAATGTTGTTGGTGCGAAAGCGGAGGTCCATATTATCTATGGTTCCTATAAAGTCGTTGGCGGGAACAGTTCCTATATTTCCGCCCTGTTTCCAATCCTTACTGATAATGGGAATCCATAGACTTCCGTTCCAATAGTGAAATCCTACACCTGTTGTGGTGTTGGTATTGTATACAAGAAGACTTTCTGTTGCACCTCCGGTAATCGGGGCGATGGTAGATAGATTCGCAATATTGACCCGCGGAACCAATAGGCCCTTATCTGCGGTGCTTATATCTAAAATAGATCCAGGTTGTGGCGTCGTGGTTCCGATACCTACCTGTGCTGACGAGAAATTTATACAGAAAAAGAATACAAAAGTTGCTGTACAAATTTTGGGGAGTAATTTTTTTATCATAAGTGTTCTTGTTAGGAAATTTCCTACAATAATATGATAATAAATCGCTGAAATACAAAAATAATCGATGAAAGACACAAAAGTTTAACAAAGTTTGTAAGAATGTGTTAATTTTTTCCTGAGGTCGAAACGGGAATATACTTCGTACTCTTTAAATAATTAATTGCTTGAAAACTAAAATATTAAGTATCTTCTAAGTAGCAGTTGTTATCTAAGGTGTTTTTTGCGTTATTTGTAAAACAATCGAATCTCGATAAACGTTAGGGTTGTATGACATTTAATTCCGTCCTTTTTTCTGAAACTCCTTCCATTACAACTCAAGAAATTCGCTTGCCAATTCTTACTGAAAAAAAATGCGCCTTATCCATTCTTAGAGAGGATCAAATTCACCCTATCATTTCAGGGAATAAATACCGAAAACTAAAATATAGTATAGCAAATGCCCACAATATGGGTTGTACTACCTTGCTTACCTTTGGCGGGGCGTATTCCAACCATATCGCTGCTGTAGCCGGCATAGGAAGTCTATTTGGTTTTAAGACGGTAGGAATTATTAGAGGGGAAGAACTTTCAAAGGAATACCACAATAATCCTACACTTAGCTATGCTGAAGCTGAAGGGATGAAGTTGCACTTCATATCACGGGAGGAATATCGGCGAAAAGCAGATGAAGTGTATTTGAAAATGCTTCGGAAGAAGTACCCGGGTGCCTACATTATTCCCGAAGGAGGTACGAGTTCATTGGCGGTGCAAGGATGCACCGAAATATTAACCCCTATACACGAAAAGTATGATGTTATCTGTACATCTGTAGGCACCGGGGGCACACTGGCAGGTTTAGTGGAGGCATCCTATGCACATCAAACTGTCTTAGGATTTTCGGCATTGCAGGGAACATTTCAGAAAAAAATAGTAGAACAATTCACAGAGAAGACCAATTTTTCTATCACCGATGCCTATTCTTTTGGAGGTTATGCCAAAATAGATGCACAATTGATTCGTTGTATAAATAGCTTCCGGGAGGATACAGGTATATTGTTGGATCCGGTATATACCGGTAAAATGATATATGGTATTCTGGACTTGATAGAAAAAGGGTATTTCAAAAAAAATAGCCGTATTTTAGCCGTCCATACCGGGGGCTTGCAGGGAATTACCGGAATGAATCAACTATTGAAACAAAAGAACTTACCTCAAATTATTGTGTAATATGCTATACAGAATACTTACGATCTTATGCATCACTTTACTGCTTGCCACAGGTTGTAAATCGAAGAAAAGGGTTGCTGAAACCCGAAAAAAACCACGTACCGAAAGAGTTGTTGTTGAAAGAAAAACGACAGAGAAAATAACACCCACCCTTGAAGATACGCCCAAGACCGAGATCATTGTTCCAAAAAAGGATGCCTCTTATGCCGAAATCGTTTCAGCCTATATTGCCAGCTACAGTACCATTGCCATGGAAGAAATGTTGCAGTATGGAATACCGGCGAGCATCACATTGGCACAGGGAATTCTGGAAAGTGGCGCCGGGAGAGGAGAGCTTACCAGTAAAGCGAACAATCATTTTGGCATAAAATGTCATAAGGAATGGACCGGTGATCGTGTGTACCACGACGACGATGAACTTCAGGAATGCTTCCGAAAATATAAAGATCCTAAATATTCTTTTCGGGACCACTCCTTGTTCCTTACGCAACGCAGTCGATACCAGGATCTCTTTAAGCTGAGAAAGGATGATTATAAAGGCTGGGCCAAAGGTCTGCGGAAGGCAGGATATGCGACCGACCCTAAATACCCTGAGAAATTAATTAGCATCATCGAGCGATACGATCTCACAAAATACGACAATGAAGTTCTTGGGAACAAGGCAAATTTCTTGAACCCCGATGACTCTAAGATTGGTACGTATTCGGTGCAAAAAGGGGATACCTTATATAGCATCGCACGCCGATTCAACATTACTGTTGATACGCTAAAGGAATACAACGGACTCATTTCCGACACGATTTCTATCGGGCAAGTATTATATTTGCACCCTGTTAAAAATCACTAAAATTTTCTATGATTTATAAAAGAAGCAGTGCACTGTTCGCTGAAGCACAACACTACATACCGGGTGGCGTCAATTCCCCGGTACGCGCATTTAATGCGGTAGGAGGTGATCCTATCTTTGTTGAAAGGGCTAAAGGAGCCTATTTGTATGATGCCGACGGAAATAGACTTATTGATTATATCAATTCTTGGGGTCCCATGATATTAGGGCATGCGCATCCACCGGTAGTGGATGCCGTGATCGAAAAGGCTCAAAAAGGTACGTCCTTTGGAATGCCTACCGAAATAGAAACCACCATTGCTTCCTTAGCTGTATCTATGGTGCCTAATATTGATAAGATACGTTTTGTTAATAGTGGAACTGAAGCCTGTATGAGTGCGGTTCGTCTGGCAAGAGGGTTTACCGGAAAGGATAAGATCATAAAATTTGCAGGATGTTATCACGGTCATAGTGATTCGTTTTTGATCCAGGCCGGGAGTGGCGCGGTTACATTTGGAAGTCCCAACAGCCCCGGTGTCACGCAGGGAACGGCAAAGGATACCTTGCTGGCTAGGTATAATGATATCGAGCACGTAAAAAAGATCGTTTCTGAAAACAAGGGAGAAATCGCTTGTATTATTATTGAGCCGGTAGCAGGAAATATGGGGTGTATTCCTCCTGCGGATGGATTTCTTGAAGGATTGCGAGCTGTTTGCGACAGCAACGATATCCTGCTCATTTTTGATGAGGTCATGACCGGATTCCGTTTAGCAAAGGGGGGCGTGCAAGAACTATACGGGATCAAAGCCGATATTGTTACCTTCGGAAAAGTAATTGGTGGCGGACTCCCGGTAGGTGCTTTTGCTGCACGCAATGAGATCATGGAGCATCTGGCTCCCTTAGGGCCGGTCTACCAGGCAGGAACCCTTAGCGGCAATCCCTTGGCGATGGCGGCCGGTCTAGCAATGTTGAAGGAGTTGAACACAAATTCTGATATCTATACTTCATTACAGGAAAAAACCGAATACTTGCATAAGGGGTTGGAGAAGGTTTTAACACAACACGCGATACCCCATACTATAAACAGGGTAGGTTCCATGATCTCGGTACATTTTTCTGAAACACCTGTAACTAATTTTGAAACAGCGGCACACGCCAACAATGAAACCTTCAAGAAATTCTTCCACGGAATGCTTGCTGAAGGTATTTATATTGCTCCCAGCGCTTTTGAAACTTGGTTTCTAACCGAAGCACTTACGTACGAAGATTTGGATGCGACCATTGCGGCATGCGGCCGGGTAGCACTGCGCTTGACATAAAAAAACCCTCCATGAAAATGGAGGGTTCTTATTTTAATTGCATTCAAGCTATAACTTTTCTATGGTAAGCCACTTTTTATACTGAGCTTCCGTCAAGGTTTTTCTGGCACTTTCCTTTAACGCCTCATCGTATTTTTTCTTGCTTGCGACAACGTCTGCGTTATTGGCGTCCTTTCCTACAATATATTTCTTATAATTGGACTCATAAGCAGTGTATGCTCTAAACAAAGCTCGCTGTTGGTCGCCATTCAAGTCTAACTGTGACGTGAGTTGGTCTGCTTTCTTTTTAGCAACCACTTCCGGTCTGTCTTGATCCTGAGATAGTGTTTGTGCGCTCATGGCACCTGTACCAAGTACGAAAATGAATGCAAAGGCAACAACTTTAAATAGATTTTTCATTGTTTCTAAAATTAAATTTAAGGTTACTAATGTAACTAATTTAGTAACAATTAACCAAGAATTACGCCAAAAAACTAATTCGGTTATTTATTTTTTGAATTGCCTCTGTTTTGTGGGTGCTTTTTCATGCCTCTTCGTTTAGTTAGCGACATTTTTTCCCACTTTTCATATTGAGCTTCAGTCAGGATTTTCTTCATTTTAAGCTTGTGTTCAATCCTTTCCTCCATCATCTTGGCTTTGCGCTCATACATTTCGGTAGCGGTCATTTCAGCCCGATCCTGACGTCCGGAAGAACGCTCTTTTCTCTTTTTAGCTTTTTCCAGAGCCAATACCTTTACTTCCTTTTGCTGTGCTTCCGAAAGATCCAAGGCCAAGGTCAGTTTTTTTGTTTCAAGGTCCGCCGCCTGTTCGGGGGTAAGGTCCTTCATTTTTTGCTTCATCTCCTTACGCATCTCCTTTTTATCTACATCGGGTGTTTGTGCGATCAGGGTCATGCTAAAAAGCAATGATATTACTATAAGTGTCTTTTTCATTGTGATACTGTTTAGGATTTATATAGCTATGACCATTTAATTTCGGCTTGGTTTAATAATAGGCTTCTGAAAAGTACGAATCTGAAAAAAAAAAGCTGCCAAGTGGCAGCTATCTTTATATAGTATGGTGCATTGCTTTAATCTTCTATGGCCCCAAGATATTCCAGCAACATAGCTACGGCTTCCTCATGAACGATGGTTCGTCCTAATTGCGGCATGCGATAGGTGGGAAGCGTACTCTGAATACGGGCCTCGATCTCGCCTCGATTTGGATAGATCGCAGTATCGCTAAAAGGGGTTTCGTAGCGAAAATCCAAATTGAAATTAGTTACCGTTCCTCCGGGTTGATGACAGTGCGCACAGTTTACATCAATATAGGCTCTCCCTCGCTGAAAGATATCGTAGGTCGCGTCATCGGTCCAATCAGGGAGAACGGTGACACTAGCAGCGCTTGGAAGCCCTTCCAGCAAGCCGTTGTTGGTAAAATAATCCAACTGATTCATGGAAGTGTAGCTGGGTACAAAGTTCATGCTTCGCAATTTCATTCCAATAGGAAAGGTGGTTCCGTTATTGTTATGACAGGTAAAACAGTCCTGCTTAGAAGGAATTAAATAATCGATATTCTGAGTATTCCCATCGCTGTCGATCCAACTAATAGGGATCTCACTGCCCGTTTCGCGATACACTGCTTCGGTCTGGGAAGCATTCCAAATATAATCGCCCACTTCCCACGTTCCGGAAATTTTTAGAAAAATACGGGTTTCAATGATCTGTTTTCCGAGGGAAGGGTCACGATCGTCTATATTGTAATAGAAGGTTTTGGCGATCAATGTATTGTCCGGGAAAATTGGTAAGAAGTTGCCGTCGTATTTCAGCATTTTTCCTTCAGGTAATCGAATGAGTCGCTGTTTGGCCGCATAATCTGTAAAAAGAGTGCTGTTGATCTCATACAATTGTACCCCGGCAGCCGGCGTGATATCCGATAAAGTTCCCGCGAAGACACCCATTTCAGTAAGATTGGTCTTAAATTCTAAAGGCGTAAGCGCTGTAGTTAGTTCCACTGTATTACTTTGGGCGGATTCGTTTCCAGCGGCATCCACTGCGGTCACATAATACTTATAAGCGGTATCCGGCATAAGTCCGCTGGCGGTATAGGTTGTGATCGTAGGTCCTACTGAAACTACCGTTCCGGAGATCTCTTCATACACGCGGTAGCCTGTTACCGCAATATTATCGGTAGAAGCTCCCCAATCCAACTGCAAGGACATGTCCGTGATATTGGAAGCTGTTAAGTTCAAAGGAGTAGAAGGACTTTCGCCATCTCCGCTTACTTCATCATCTTTTCCGCAGGAAATCAAGGCTATCAAGAGTCCCAACAGGACTAAAAGACTGATATTCTTCATATTTGTTCAATTTTTTGCTAAAAATAGGAAAATCAGCCGAAAGTGAATTCCTTCTCGGGTTAAAATTCTATCCTTGACCTAAATATAACTTCCCTCAACCAAAGCGCTGCTTCCCTAAAACGCTCTTTTTCTTTTGAGTATGCTGAAGTAGTTTCGGAATGAATTTAAAATCCACAAACGATGAGAACAAAATTGATCTTACTCACATTTCCGTTGCTGCTTGCTGCTGCTTTATTCACTGTCTTCACTTCTGAAACGGAAACCTATCCGGAAACAAATCGAATCTTAACCCCCATTGATGGGTGTGTCTTTATGACCGTTATGGGCGAACAGTCTTCTCAAGATTTCGATATCTTCAAAACCGATGAAAATCTACAGCTCTCGGTTCGCGACGGACTCTCATGGTTGTCTGAAGCACAATTACCCGGCGGAGGTTATGGTGCCGGAAGTCACAATGCACAACATGTTCGGGACCCCCAAGCGGTACCAGCAGATCCGGCTACAACGGCCATGGTTGGGATGGCTTTTCTACGAAGCGGTACTACTCTTGAAAAAGGGCCATACGCCAATAATCTCAAAAAAGCAATTAACTTCTTATTAGAATCGGTAGAAAATAGTGCAAAAGAGGATCCTTACATTACCAGTGTTCGCAATACGCAAATCCAATCGAAATTGGGTCAAAACATCGATGCAGTGATTACAGCACAATTTCTTTCCAATCTATTGGATCGTGATCTTGAGGGAATGGATTCCAAACGCGTGGCACGTTGTCTTGATATTTGTGTTGCTAAGATACAGCAAGGTACCGACGCTTCGGGGAAACAAGCAGGAGCCGGCTGGGCAGGTGTTTTGCAAAGTGGGATGGCGAACAGTGCGCTTGAAGCGGCACAGGCGGCAGGCGCTGAAGTGGATAAAGCCGTGTTGGACCGCACCCGAACTTACCAAAAAGACAATTACGATGAAAAGACCGGAAATGTCAATACTGAGGACGGTGCCGGTGTCATGCTCTATGCGGTAAGCGGAAGCGTTCGCGCCAGTGCAAAAGAAGCTCGCAAAGCTGAAGCAATTGTGAACAAGGCGAAGCGTGACGGGAAAATAAAACAAAATGCTCCGGTCACGGTAGAAAGCCTTAAGAAAGCAGGTCTTTCGGAAGAAGAGGCCATTGACTACACCGCTTCCTACAATGTCTATAATGCCGCAAAAGAAACTGCGCAACGCGAGGATGTATTGAATGGCTTCGGGAATAATGGAGGAGAAGAATTCTTAAGTTTTTTACAAACCGGAGAATCACTTCTGGTGAATCAGGATAAAGATTGGAAGAAGTGGTACAACGACATGAGTGGGCGCATCCTAAAGATTCAAAACGAGGACGGCAGTTGGAACGGACACCACTGTATCACGAGTCCCGTGTTCTGTACCGCCACAAGCATTTTGCTTCTCACAGTCGAGAACGACATTGAATACCTTAGTAAGGTAGGCGAATAAGATAGGATTTAGGTTGGTGGAAGACACCGTTCTCCCTTTTAGAAGGTGAGGGCGGTGTTTTTATAGATGTTCCACGACCAATCCCTCATCTGTTTTCTCCACTTTAGCTAGTTTATTTTTTGTGAGGTGTTTAATAGTTTTATCCCATTTCTTATTACTTAAACCACTACGCTCCTTTAAGATTGTGAGGTCTATAGGAGATTCGGCTTTAAGCAGGGCAAGTACTTCTTTCTCTTCTTCGTTGAGTTCTACTTGGACGGCTTTTTTCTCCGGTCTCATTTGTGGGAAGAACAAGACCTCTTGTATGGAGGCGTTGTTGGTCAAGAACATAACCAATCGGTCCATCCCAATACCCATCCCTGAGGTTGGGGGCATTCCGTATTCTAAAGCTCGAAGAAAATCGAAGTCGATGAATTGGGTTGCTTCATCATCGCCTTTTTCGGCAAGTTTTAGCTGGGCTTCAAATCGTTCCCGTTGATCGATAGGGTCGTTTAATTCGCTGTAGGCATTGGCAATCTCTTTTCCACAGACCATCAATTCAAAACGCTCGGTAAGTTCAGGATTCTCGCGGTGCTCTTTGCACAGCGGACTCATTTCTTTCGGATAGTCGGTAATAAAGGTGGGTTGAATAAAATTACCTTCACACTTCTCTCCAAAGATCTCATCGATCAATTTTCCTTTCCCCATGGTATCATCCACTTGCACACCCAAATCTTTGGCGGCAGCACGAATTTCATCTTCTGTTTTTCCGGTGATATCGAAGCCGGTATATTTTTGAATGGCATCGGCCATGGTGATACGTGGGTAGGGCGCTTTAAAATCGATCTCGTGCTTTCCAAAAGTTGCTTTCGTTGTTCCGTTCACTTCCTTGGCACAAAATTCGAGCAATTCTTCACAGAAATCCATCATCCAATTGTAATCCTTGTACGCCACATAGATTTCCATGGCAGTAAACTCCGGATTGTGTGTTCGGTCCATTCCTTCGTTCCGGAAATTCTTAGAGAACTCATACACCCCGTCGAAACCACCTACGATCAATCGTTTTAAGTAAAGCTCGTTCGCAATACGCATGTACAAAGGAATGTCCAGTGCATTGTGGTGGGTCACAAATGGTCGTGCTGCGGCACCGCCGGGAATGGGCTGTAGAATGGGTGTTTCTACCTCAAAATAATTGCGGTCGTTAAAAAAAGTACGCATAGCATTAAAAAGCTTGGTGCGTTTCTTAAAGACCTCCTTTACATGCGGGTTTACGACTAGGTCTGCATACCGTTGGCGATAGCGCTGCTCCGAATCGGTGAAAGCATCATGTACAATTCCTTCGGAATCCACCCGAGGTTGTGGTAGCGGTTTCAATGCTTTGGAAAGAAGGGTAAATTTTTTAACCAACACTGTTTTTTCTCCAACTTGCGTGGTAAACAGTTCACCTTCAACCCCAACAAAATCACCAATATCCAATAGTTTCTTGTAAACCTCGTTATAGTGCGTTTTATCCTCCCCGGGGCATATCTCATCTCTATTGAAATACACTTGTATGCGTCCCTCGGCATCCTGTAACTCTGCAAACGAAGCTTTCCCTTGAATACGGCGTGACATTAAGCGCCCCGCAATGGTAACCTGTTTTCCTTCTTCAAAATTGGTTTTTATGGTTTTTGAAGTGTGGGTGACAGGATATAAGGCCGCCGGATATGGATCGATCCCCAAGGCGCGTAATTGATTCAGTTTTTCTCTTCGGATGAGTTCCAGTTCAGAAAGTTGCATGCTTTTTTATTTAAGCTGCAAAATTAGCCTATTTGTTAAATTTATTTCCTAAAAGAATCAAAAAATACAGCTATTCCTGTACTTTTTGTTCTATATGAGCAATGGTGGAACGCAAATTCTCATTTTCGTGATCCAACAGCAATGCTTGCCGATAAGCTTCGAGCGCTTCTTTAAATTTGGAAAGAAAATATAATTTGTCCCCCAAGCTTTTAAAGACTGAAGCTTCCGAAGGGTAGAGTTGTGTATTAAGTCTCGCAACCACCGTGCTTTCCCATGTCTTCCCACTAAAAAATAAAACGTTCGAATAGGTTGCTAGTTCATAAGGATGGTTGGTGATGTCTTTTAATCGCGGGAGCAGGTCGCCGACTTTTTCTTCTAGTCTTTCCGAAGCATTTTCGATTAAGAGTTGATGTATTATGTGTACGGCTCTGTACTTTGGCTCGTATTCATTTTGAACAATAGCGGCCATATCTTCTTCTAACGAAGTCACCGAAGATTCCACGATACGGTTGATCTCTTTTCCGTCCTTATAAAAGATAAAGGTGGGGACTCTGTGGATATTGAGACCTTCCTCTTCACCGCCCGGACTTTGTTTGTAGCTGTCCTGTTCATTGTGTACCGCTACGACCGTGAGTCGGTCCAACGGGAAATTGGCTGCCTCCAAGACCTTATAAAAATGAGGTATTTCTCGTTTACTGTCACCACACCATGTGCCCATAAAGGCAGTGACGGTATAGTGAGAAAAGGTTTCTTTAAAACTATCTATGACTGTGGTATTGGGATTGTAGTTTTGAAAATTCTCCACGAACCACGTAGCATAGGTGTTTTGGGAAAGAGCGTCCTTATTGATCTTTCCCAGAAGCAAGGGCGCTGTTCCTTCGGAAATGATCTCCCTGTTAAATGATTGGCCTAAGGCCGTGATCCCAAACCATAGGAAAAGGAAGCTGAAAGAAAGTTGTGTTCTCATCGATGTTCAGTTTTAGTGATTAGACCACCGAAGATTCAGAAAAGGAACAGAGAATTTAAAGACGAATAGGGTTGAAAAGGGGACTAGACCCCCGATTGAAATTGTACACCCTGCGGGAAAAGTTGTTTTACTTCTTCCCGGGACGTTACTTTTAGTTTTTTGTAGAGGCTGTTGATATGAGTTTTTACCGTACTCACACTCACAAACAATAACGAGGCGATCTCTTTATTGGTCTTGTTTGCCAAAATGAGTTCGAGCACTTTTCGTTCTTGCTCGCTAAGTGCAGATACTTCGGAAGCAGTTCGCTCTTTCAAGCGAGTTATCCTTTTAAAGTAATACAAATTAAGTGCTAAGGACACTAATGTAAAAATTCCCAAAATATAGAACCATGTAGTGTTGGCAACCTTTTTTTCTGATGCCACCAAGAAAAGATCGGCTGCCAATTCGCTTTTATATTGCCGGGTGTAGGGAGCATTAGGGTACTTTTCTTCTAATCGTACTAACAGATCGTTGTAATACGAATTGGTTTTTAGGTCCTCAAGATAATAGGCGTACAGGTTATGGGTTCGATCGGAAAGGAAAGCATAGCTGTACAGCTCGGCCAACGGTTCTTGTAACTGTTCGCCGTAATTTTGGAAGATGGCGAACCATTTTTTTGAATTCAGTTTTCTGTTGGCTTCGCTTCGGTAGCTCCCAAAAGCAAAGCGCATATCATGTTTTAACGAGTCAATTTTCAGAAAAGAGTTGGCGCGTTCGTTTTCGGAAAGTATCCTGCAGAACATTTCATTGTCGAAGGAGAAGGGTAAATTTACAGCGGTAGTATTGTTGGCAATAAAAATGACCTCTTTGCTATTGATACAATGACCATCAAAATGTGTTGTCGCTTGAATGTCTTCGGAACAAGTATCAATATGAATGCGATAGATTTTGTTCTCCTGCGATAAGTTGTTCCCCGAAAATGAAAAGAATCCTGTGCTGTCCGCTTGGGTCTTCGAAAGGATCTGCTCCGGATAAACACCGGAGATCTTTCGGTAATCTTCCACCACCGAGAGATAGATATTAGCATCCACGTGCGCTGCATCTACATAGCCGCTGAAGGTATATTGTGCCGTCACCGTTGGGGTATACAATAGGAAAAAAGAAATGACACAAATAAAAAAGCGCATGGTCGTTTTAAAAGACTAATATAGTGACTCTTCGGTTCTCAGCCAATAGCTGTAACAAAAGCAATAATCCTCTACTTATAACTAAAGTATTAATCGTAAATTTGTATTCATGAGTATTTGGAGAGTATTGCTTTCTATCCTGTTTCCGCCCTTAGCGGTGATTGATAAAGGCTGTGGTTCAATTTTAATTGTATTGATCCTAACGATCTGCGGATGGATTCCCGGGGTCATCGCTGCGTTAATAATTTTAAACAATCCGAAAAAATGAAGGTATACAAATTACTTCTAGGTGGCATTTTTGCCCTGTGCATGGTGAGTTGTCAATTCACCGAGACTATGGTAATGCAGGAGGACGGTAGTGGTCGCATGGCGATCGAGATGGATATGAAGGAGATGATGGCCTTTGGGGCCGGCATGGACAGTACGCTTACTAAAACAGATACCATCATTTCATTCAAACAGGTCTTTGAAGCGAAGAAGGATAGCATTGCACAGCTTCCGATAGCAGAACAGAACAGATTAAAGAAAATGGAAAATTTTATGATGAAGCTCTTTGTCGATCCGGACTCAAACGATATGTTCCTCCATATTTTTACCGATTTCAAAAAAGTAAAAGAAGCAAACGAGTTGATGAATGGTTTGGGAGAATCCTCCGGTTTCATGCCCGGTGTAAAGGTGTCTTCAGAAGAGCAGCAATCCGATTCGGAAGATTTTATGGGCGTTTCCTACTCCTATGAAAAGAATACCTTTCTTCGTGATGCTTTTATTAAGGACAAAGCACGGCATCAAAGCCAATTGGACAGTTTAAAAAGTGCCGAAATGTTCCTGTCGGGCACGATGTATACGCTGCGGTATACTTTTCCGAAGAAAATAAAAAGGGCAAGTATCGAGGATGCAACCTATTCGGCAGACGGGAAGACCATAGAAGTAGAACGATCGTTCTTGGATTATATGAAGGAACCGGACATTCTGGACCTTGAAGTAGTTTTAGAAAAATAGATTTGAACAAACACATAGAGATACAAGAACTGGGCACTAAGGACTATAAGGTCACCTGGGACTATCAGGAACGGCTTTTCAAGGAGATCCTTGACATCAAGATCAAGAACCGTAGAGAGGGTAGTGATTTGCCAACACCCAATTACTTTTTGTTCGTGGAGCACCCCCATGTATATACCTTGGGTAAGAGCGGAGAAATGTCCAATTTACTTATATCTGAAGAAAAATTGAACGAGATCGAGGCCACCTTCTACAAGATCAATCGCGGAGGTGACATCACATACCACGGGCCCGGTCAAATAGTGGGTTATCCCATCATCGATCTTGAGAACTATTTTACCGATATCCATAAATACCTTAGACTTCTGGAAGAAATGGTCATTCTCACCCTAGCCGAATATGGTCTGAAAGCCGAGCGTTCAAAAGGGGAGACCGGAGTTTGGTTGGACGTTGGGACACCTTTTGCTCGAAAGATATGTGCCATGGGCGTACGCGCCAGTAGGTGGGTCACCATGCACGGTTTTGCACTCAATGTAAATTCTAATTTGGGCTATTTCGACCACATGATTCCCTGCGGGATCAAGGGGAAGGCCGTTACCTCCCTCCACGTGGAACTGGGGAAGTCTCAAGTTTCCATGAACGAAGTAAAAGAAAAGTTGTTGAAACATTTTCTTGATTTATTCGATGCCGAGGTTCAGGAGGTCGTATCTCCAATACTTTAATTTGTTTGGTACATTCGCAACTAGCGACCATGCTACACAATGTGAGGTGTAACATATTTATTTACTAAAAGACGTAAGCAGGCTACTGCTCATTACCTTTCCTTTATTATTGTAATCTTCCTGTTTTACCATGCCGACGCCTTCGGCAATCCATTGTTTGGCGGTTCCGGTTTGGTTCATTCCCATTTTTACTTCGGAAGTGTAGGTGATTACAAAACATTCGAATGTTCCGGCAGGGGTAGTAACACTTTCCTTCCCAACGACGTTACGGTCTTTCATGGCAACGTTCATATTCATATTGATTCCTCCCATATCGATCTTCATTTTCATATCGGCATCGGGTAGTGATTGTCCTACAGAGAGATCGTTGGGAAGGTCGATGTTTGTTCCGCTAATATCATATTTCATCTCCCCGAATTGTTCAAAAATCTGCGGATTCATCATAGACTTGAAATCGATAGAAACAACATTGTCACGGCAGGTTACATCATAAGTCGTTTCAGCGATACGCTCGCCTTTGTGGTCTTCAATAGTGGAAAACATAGTGGCTGTTTCGGCACTTCCGTTTGAGCTAACATTGGTTACTTTGTAATTGACAATGGCGGCGACATCTCCTTTTTTGTTATACGTAGTGATCTGTGATGTAACTCCTTCAGAAAAAGGATAGAATTTGCTGCAACTGTTCTGCGACCAAACAAAGGAGGTGCTAATAAGCACGAATAAAAGGGTAAGTTGATTTTTCATAAGGGTTTGATTTTAATAATTATCTAGGGCCAATTCGCGGCGCTTCGTTATAGATACGTAGGGTTAAAAATTTTCTAAGGGTATTGAAATGAAAATCCTCTACTAAGAACAGCATTTCTATTTCTTCAACAGCATGGGTGGTAACACCATTTGGAATGACAGCTGTTGTTATGGAGTGTCCGGTGACGGGATGGGCCCGATCGCCTCTCCAGCGCATGGTGTTTAAGGCTGTGGGAGTTGTGGATATGTTTCGTTCCCATTGGGGTGGCAAAGGATCGGGAAATTCGATTACAGGGGGTAATGCCTGTACTTCCCAAACAATGGTATTCACACCGCCCCGATCGCTGCCAATAAAAGAAATGTTGTAGGATTCTCCCCGTTTTAAGTAAAGAACTGTATTGTCAAAGTCGAAGGTTTCATCGAACTGTTGGCGCAGTCCGTCTCCTTCCACGAGCAAGGTAAGGGTGGGAGATACTGAGTCTCTTTCCGATATTCGGGTCTTACAACCTGTTAGCAGAAGACTGAGCAGAGTTATTAATATAATTTTTTTCATGCGTTTTCTGTTAACACGAGTTAATCTCTTGGGACGATGGCCGTAGGTGCATTTGTGATACGGACGATGAGTGTTTTTTCTATACTATTATCATGAAAATCGACTACACGAAATACGAACTCATAGTTTTCAACCACTCCGTCAAGCGGTCCTCCGTGAGTGACCATGGCCTGTACCGTCATAGAAGCCCCGGTACGGGGATCCTCGGTAAAACCGTTATAGCGATACAGATTGACATAGGGGTCTCCCGAATTTGCGTAGAGGAAATTACCGCGCTGCCCGCCTAAGCCTACTATATTTGAATAAGGTAATCGCCACGTCATTTCTTTAAGACCCCCGGAATCTGCTCCCGTGTATACCACACGATATCTTTGACCCCTTCGTAGGTTCAGGGCAGAATTATCAAAATCGAAATCCTGTGTAATATTCTCGTTCAGCCCATCGCCTTGAATCTTAAAAACGAAAGTTGGTAATACAGAATCTCTAGGAGGAATAGTGGTGCGGCACCCCAAAATAGGGAGTACGATCAAAATGATTAAAAAGTGGAATTTGAACGGCATCCTTTTTTAATTTCTACTGATCAAGAGAATCATTTTTTACCCCAATGATATCTCGTTCACGGTCTTTGTTCTTGGTTTCCTTTCGTTTGTCTTTTTTGGATTTTTTTGGTGCTTCAACTACGGTATCCAGCACGCGGTCTGTACTTTTTTCGGTTTCTCGCTCTACACGGCGCTCAACAGTTCTCTCGGCAGCACGTTCGGCTTTTTTGCCAAGTTTCTTTAAGATCTGTGCATTTGCCGAAGTCATGGCTATGAGCATACTTAACAGAAATAAAATGGAATGTTTTTTCATGATTAGCGTCTTTATTTAAACAAGTTGTTCTGTGATGTATTCGGAACTTTTACTCCTGCTCCCTTTGAAGCGTTTTTTGAGGGCTCGGAAATGGTTTGCGGTGCAATCAAACGATTGGTTTCATTACGAAACAAGGGTTTTTTTGGCTCCAAATTTACGCTGTATAGTTCTGCCGTTTTCGGATCATGCATACTCCCGTTTTCCATCTCTTTATCGTCAAATTCCATCGCACTTGTTTCGTGAGGCATGGGCTTCAAAGTGGTTGTAGTACTATTTTTATCTACGGATGCTTCAGCAGTTGTTGAAGCCGATGTTTTCAAGGTATCGTTCTGCGCTTTTACAAAAGACGTGAAAGTTAAGAAACATACCAATGCTGTAATATTTACTGCTCTTTTCATGATCGTTAGTTTTTGTTTTCCAATAGTTCTATTCTTTTCAGAAGATCTTCAATAATGGCTTGTTGTTCTTGTATAGCCTTAATGGCAAGGGGTCCAAAACCATCGTAAATTACCCCCAGGTTGCCGTCTTCGTTTTGGGAAACCAACTGTGGAAATACGGGTGCGATATCTTGGGCCATATACCCTATTACTTCTTTGTCTTTGTTGGGTTGTGTTTTGTAATTATAGGTATACAATTTCAATTTTTTTAATTCGTCCAACACAGGTCGTGACACTTCATTGATATTTGTTTTCAAATATCTGTCGGATGTTATAACGTAATTACCGGTACCATTTTCTATGTATGCTCTTCGTACATCATTTTCAGCAAAGGAAAGATAAAGACCACTATGATAGATCTTCCATCTGTCTGTATCTCCGGAATCTTCAAGTGTCAATCCACCCGACCCTGCATTGGCGGTAGTGGATTGTTTTATATGTAGATCGGTTAAAGGAGCGATGTTCCGAATGGCTACTCTGTTTGCACTTGCATCAACCATAAGGGTGTTGGTATCCACTATTACATCGCCGTTATTGTCATTTTGCAGAAAGAGGGTTTGATTTGTATTGGTAATAATCTCATCACCATCCAATCGTAGCGTTCCACCAATTTGTACCACACCGCTTCCTGCTGTTCCTGTAGCGTCTGTTGTACTGGCAAATGTGGCTAAGCCATTTGTCATATAAAAATTACCAAGAAAATAACCGGAATAACCGGTCGCATTGGTCACTTCCGAATAGACCCCAAAGGCAGTACCCCCGGCCAGTGGATCGATGTAATTATAGGAAGCGTATTTACCTCCGCTTCCGCTTCCGAATAAACTATTAAATGTTCCAAAATGATTGGTGTTATTTGTGTTCCCAATAGCGTTGTATGTGCCGTATTGCACGCCGGTTCCATCTCCGCTTAGGTCATTTCGTGTTCCATAATGAAATCCACTTCCGCTCCCAAACAGGCTGTGGTAACTGCCATAATGAGCAGCGTTGCCGGAATTTGAAATAAATGTCCGCATACCTACTTGAGCTCCGGTACCCGTTCCACTCATTGTATTATAGACTCCATATTGGGTATTGGTGCCTGTATTTTCCATTAAATTATAAGTTCCTAACTGTATTCCATTTCCGGATCCCTGCAAATGGTTGGTGGTGCCTTCATGCTGTCCGTCGCCATTGTTATTAATAAAGTTTAAAATGCCCCGTTGTAGTCCGTTTCCTGTCCCGGAGAGGGTGTTTAAGATTCCGTCGTGGAGGCCATCGCCCGTATTGGTAATTTCGTTTTCAATACCACGTTGTAAGCCTGTCCCTGTTCCGGAGAGGAAGTTTCGCATTCCTGTATGTTCTCCGGTTCCGGTGTTGGTCACTTCGGTCTGCACCCCGATCTGTTCGCCGGTTCCCGTGCCGCCTAATACGGTTCGCATTCCAAAGTGATTTCCGGTGCCGTTACCCCCAAAGCCATTGTATATTCCTTCATGTCTTCCATTCCCTTGGTTGAACATAACATTGTGAACACCCGCTTGAAAACCGTTACCTGTTCCTTGCATAAGGTTGTTCACGCCAAATTGACTGCCATCGGCGTCAACACTTATTTCATTTGATATTCCGTACTGCCATCCGGTTCCGGTTCCACTTAGTGAATTACGAACCCCGTAATGATTACCCGAACCTGTGTTCGAAATGTTACTGGCAACTCCATAAACAACTCCATTTCCCGGTCCGCTTAAAAAATTTCTAACCGTTGCATGACCGCCGTCTCCCGTATTGGTAATGCTATTATAGGTTCCGTATTGAATACCGGTTCCATCTCCCGTAAGAGAATTATTGATGCCAAAGTGATTACCGGTTCCCGTATTATTTATAAAATTCGATACGCCAAACTGATTTCCGTTTCCGGTATTTTGTAAGCGATTTTCCACACCAAAATGGGATCCATCACCAATGCCACTTAGCGAATTATATGCACCCCAATGTGTGGCGTTACCGGTGTTGGTTACAAAAGTAGTGACCCCGGATTGTTGCCCTGTGCCACTTCCGCCCAATATATTGTAAACACCCCAATGTGTACTTGTACCGTTATTGTCCACGATATTATAGGTGGCTACTTGAGATCCGTTTCCGGGACCGCGTAAATGGTTGACTGTGCCCTCATGCTGGCCATCCCCTGTATTGTCCATATAATTTAAGACCCCTCGTTGCAGTCCGCCCCCGGAACCTGATATAGTATTCAACACCCCGTCGTGAAGCCCGTCTCCCGTACTCGTAATCTCATTTACAATGCCCCTGTGGAACCCGCTTCCCGATCCTGCCAAGGAATTTTGCATGGCTATTTGATCCCCTGATCCTGTTGTGGTAATGTTTGTTTGATATCCGATTTGTACTCCATTGCCAGTGCCGTTTAAGTTCGATTCCAAACCATATTTAATATTGTCATTATTAGCAGTATTCTCAAAAAAACCTGCATAATCCACAGCATCTGTTGCCGAAACATTCAATTGTCTGTCGGTAAGTGCATTTGTATTGATACCCACATTTCCATTAGTGAAGATAAGGTCGTTAATATCATTGGGAGCAGTTGTAGTTCCTTCTTCATACCAATCGCTGTCACCCGTGACACTGCCTGTATCAAGTTTTTCCCATATCGAACCGTTAAAAGCATAAAACCCAACACCCGAGCCGCCTAAGGTCGCAGCATTGGTGTTCCATATTAACAATCCGGTAGCGGCGGTATTGGTTCCATCCAATTGAGTGGTACTTACATCGGGTAAGGATACCCGAGGGACAAGTATTCCCTTATCGGTAGCTGTAATGTCTAAAGAAGAAGAAGGATCCGGCGTAGTGGTTCCTATGCCCACCTGGGCCGTTGCGAGGTTGATGAACAATAAAGTTCCTAACAACAAATAGAAGGCTGAGGTTTTTTTCATTTTTTAAAATTTACTTCGGTAATAACTTTATTATTATGTGTAATCTTTAGTGTGTAAATTCCTTCTGCCAGATGATCTATGTTGAGATAAATAAGCTGGTTTGCAACTGTTTCCAGCGTTCCGGAATACACCTTTTGCATTTTCTTCATTAGGGAGCCGCTTCAATAGAATAAAATTAGAAGATCGTTGGGTGACGGTATATAATTATTGTAACCAAAGCATGGAGATATGTAACAGCTTCACGTATAGTAACCTATATTATACGCCATACCTTTCCTTGAAAAAAAAAGGATTGTTCAAGTACGGGACGAATGTTCTATGGCTATAGAGAATTTTTTCAAGTACCGCTTTTTTTAGAGATATAGTCTAAAGGAGCACAGCCAAATTCCTTTTTAAAGCATTTGGTAAAATAGGAGGGGTCGTTAAAACCTACGGAATACCCTACTTCTGAGATGGTAGATTTGCCCGATCTCAAAAGCTGGGCGGCAAGTTTTAATCGCTGTGATCGTAAAAACTCTGAAGCAGATTGCCCGGTAAGTGCTTTGAGCTTGCGATGAAGCTGCATGCGGCTTACCCCCATTTCCATACTGAAAGTGTCTACCGTAAAGTTCGATTGCACCAAATGTGTATCCATAACCTTTTGCAACCGATCTAAAAATTGCTCGTCTGCCGATGTAAGTTGGATATCCTTAGGGAGTAAGATCACCTCTTGAGCAAAGCGCTTCTGAAGTTTTTTTCTATTCTCCAACAAATTGGCCAATGTGGCTCTTAGAAATTGGGAACTAAAGGGTTTGGTAACATAGGCATCGGCCCCTTTTTGCAGGCCCTCTAATTTGTCCTTGTCTTGTGTTTTGGCGGTTAAAAGAGCAATGGGTATGTGTGACGTAAGTTCGTTCTCTTTTAAACGTTGCGTGAGGGTAAAACCGTCTTGTTGAGGCATCATGACGTCACTAATAATAATATCGGGTATTGTTGCTATGGCCTTTTCATAGCCAGTTTGTCCGTCTTTCGCCGTATGCACAATATAGGTTCCTTCAAAAATGGAGCGGATGTATTCAAGGATCTCTTCAGTATCGTCGATGATCAATAGTTGGGGTGCTTCTTCAGAAATAATTCCAATAGTTTCTGAAGGCTGTGAAGAATGAAACACTTGATCTGTTTTTAAATCTTGAAGGGTTTCTTCAAGTATTTCAGAAGGAGTATACATATTTTTCGCTACCGGAATTCGAAGTATGAAACTTGTGGTTCCGGTTTTTTCACTTTCCACCCGAATGGTTCCTTTATGCAGTTCAATGAGCTCCTTGGTGAGTGCCAACCCAATACCTGTGCCTGCATTTAGATCATTGGTCTGGTAGAACCGTTTAAAAATATCACTTTGCTGTTGTGGTGTGAGATAGTTCCTGCTGTTCGTGATCCTTAGATCAAAATAATCGCCTGTACGTGCTCCGGCAAGTTCAATGTGTCCTTGCTCCGGAGTATACTTAACCGCATTACCCATTAAATTGAATAAGACCTTCTCTAGTGCATCTCGGTCAAACCAATCTAACGCGCCGTCTTCATTCTCTTTAACTTGAATGTTGCAGTCAATATGTTTTTCTTCACAATGAAATGAGAACGCAGTTATCTGTGCCGACAGGAACTGTTCAAAATTTCCGGGTTGTACATGTAGTTTCAAATGGCCGCTTTCTAATTTAGAGAGCGCAAGCAATTGTTCCACAAGCTGCTCCAACCGTTGGGTATTTTGATAGGCGTGTGTTAGGTTTTTGCGTTGTCGATCGGGTAGGTTTGCTGTATTCAATTGATCCTCTAAAGGTCCTTTGATTAATGTTAACGGAGTTCGGAACTCATGCGAGATATTAGCAAAAAAGGTGGATTTTGCTGTGTCGAGTTCTTTTAATTTCTTGTTGGTCTTTTGTCTGTTTCTATATTGAAAGAAAAAAAAGATTCCGGCCAAGCTGGAAATACCCACGGCGGAAAGCAAAATGATGCGTTCATTCTTTTTTTGTTGAGCAGCCAGTTGTTGTTGTGAACTTAAAAGTGCGATCTCTTGTTCTTTTTGCCGAGTTTGGTATTTCGTTTCAAGTCTTCGAGTGAGGTCATTATTGGCTTTTTTAACAAGCTCTTTTTTCAATTCGTACGTTTGACGATAATATTCGTGTGATCGTTCGAAATCATTAGTGTTGGCATAGCAAATAGCCAAGCCTTCCGTAAGGAACATGTATCGGTCATCCGGCGCGTGACCAATAGCATCGTAGATAGTTTTAGCTTCTTCAAACTGTGTAATGGCTTTTTTAGGATCTTTTCGTTTCACCAGTAGAAAATCGCCATATGAGATGAGGGCGCTAGCCAATTCTTCGGGAGTGTTCTTGGAACGCAGATATTGAATGCCGTCGATCTTTGCCTTTTCCGCATTGTCTAACTCACCAATAGCAGAATAATAGTTTGCATAGATCCTGTAAATTCTCGACACATAGGCTACATTATCTACTTGGGTGTAATATGCAAAGGCTAAATCGGTGTATCGCTTACACTCATCAAAAAGGTCGCGCATTTCGGTTATGTCTGCCAGTCGCATATAACTGTGATGTATCTCTTCCTGCGATTCGATTTCTTCGGCAAGGGCCAGTGCCTCCAAAAAGATCTCATGCGCGGTATTTACCCCCTCGTGTGTAAAGCTCATTCGGGAGATCTCACCGCGGTCTATGATCGAACGAACTACGATCTCATTTTTAACCCTATGACGCTTTGCTATAGAATCCAATGCCAAATAGTAGGGCAATGCATCTCCATACTCCCTGTCGAGATAGAGGGAACGTCCTTTTGTGTAATAGGATTGCACTAAGAGCGGCCAGTCTTTTTTATGGGTCGCCGATGAAGTGAGAAGCTCAAAATAATCCTGAGAATAGGGTAGGGTTGTTTTGGGTTGCAGCAATATTAAGCGCATGGCTGCTTCGGCAACGAGCGAATCGTTCTTTTCTTGCTGAAATAATTTCAAGGCATTTTCGGCATAGGTATAAGCACTATCGATTTTTTTTTCAGAAGCAAGTGTTTCCGAAGTACTTAAAAGGGACAAGCCACGATCAATACCTTGCTGCGCCTTACTATACCATGCCAATAAAGCGAACAAAAGAATAAAAACGTTCTTTCTCATAGCTGTTGAAGTAAACTACGTTACTTAAAGATACGCAATTATATAGAAATCAAAGCATTTGCTTTGGTACTATTGTAACCAATACAGGTTACATGTTTACAGCCTATTTTAACATGTAGATCACCACTTCTTTGGGCCCGCCTTGAACTACCAAGCAGTTGACTCCTTTTTTTGAAGCGTTCCCGAGGCGGGCAATGGAAGAACCAAATACCGGAAAGCCATTGAGAAGTTTTCCGGTCTTTGTATAGACATACACTTTGTTCTCTTGTGTTTCAGTAACCGAAACATAGGTTTCTCGATTTGCATTGAATACTTCGGGGCGTGAATAAATTCCAAAAGGAAGTTCTAAAAGCTTTCCGTTAATACGAAGCATATTATCGTCCATGGTCACCTTGGTTGTTCCATCGATCAAAAAGGAATAGCTGCTGCTTACGTCCAGATTTTGCGTAGCAACGTTACCGTTTTGATCGATCTTTATCTTAGATCGACCCTTATCGATTACCACAAAGGCATTGTCTTCTTCGGCGATGGGGATCTCGGAAAAATCGAACTTCTTAGAAACGGTCACGCGAGGCTTCCCGATCCTGCTTAGAATATTGAGTGTTCCGTTGGATTCGGCTACAACAATATAATCCTTGTTCCCCATTCGAATGTGTTGTGGTGTTAGGACAATATCTGTCTTCGCTTTTTTGAATGTAAATCCGTTTACAATTTTTCCGTTGGAATCATACATCAGCACATCCTTTCCCTGTACCACCAAAAAGCGATATTTACGGTTATTATCGTAATCAAAAACAGCCAAAGGCTGTGTGATCTTATCTTTGAACTTTAATGGGAATGGTGCAACGGCAGAACCATTCCGGTCCAAGACGTGAAATGTATTCTTCGTAACAAAGGCCAGTTGTTTTTTCCCGTTTCGAAGTAAGTCGACCTCATGGACCTTGCCAAGTATGGGACCTTCCAAGCTCTTTGTCCAAAGAATCTTTCCGCTTTCGGAGATAAGATAGAGCGTGTTTCGAATGTCTTGCACCACAATATCGTTTCCTTGTGTGCGGTGATTGCTAAACAATTGAGGTGCACCAAGCAATTCATGGTCTAATTGAGCACTGGCTTGTTGTGTGATACCGCCGGGATTTTCAATTCCTTTTGAAAGTTCCTTGCAAACGAGGGTAACATGCGCGAAGTCACGATCATAACTAAATTGAAGAGCGGCAAACGGAAACTGTTTAGGTGTTACCGAAGCTATTTCCGCACTCTCAGGAGAAGCGAAAAAAGAGGCGATCGCCGGGGATATCGCTCCGTTCATTTTATAGATAAGAAGGGAAGAGGAGGTGCTTAGCTGCGCTGTGGCACGTTCAAAATATTCAGATTTTTGCAAAACGGTGTTGCTGTGAAAAGCCGTGATGATCTCATGCGCCGCAGCTTCCGTTTCAGAAAAAATAAAGAACTGATCCAGTTGAAATACAAATTTCGGAGCCAACGTATGCACCAAAGGAGCAAAAGCATCTGTGAATAAAGAAGGCTCGCTGAAACTACTCAGGGTCTCTTCCCGAAAAGTGCTGTGCTCAGACATATACTTCAGAAGACTTTCTTCCGTCAACATCGGGTCAATACTTTTTAAAGCAATAGCTTTGCTATCTGCAAGCCGTATCACGCCAATCTCATTGACCGATTCGAACAGTGGGTTTACGGCAGTGGTATTCGTAACCCCTCTAAAAGTACCTAAATTATTATAAAACAGTTCGGCATCATTGTATGTAAAAGAAACAGCATCATAGGCATTCGTCGGGATCACCTTGGCGATCTCATTTTGCCTGGGTAAAAGACCTTTGAATACGGAAAGTAATTGAGGGACAGTATCGCGCGCAAGCGCCACACCGGTCGCAGCAATGCCATCCGTGGAGAATTGAGTGTCCAATGCGGTCCAAGAAGCAAAATTAACAGTAGTACTATCTGTAATCGCAACTGTTTCGGCTCGTATCAGGGTAGTTACTTCACCGCCGGAATTGAGCGTAGCGATCTTTCTGAAAGTAGGGTCTTTTTCGGTAGCGCCTTCCAAGATCTGTTGAAGTACCGTCTGAGAAGAGGAAGCGATAAAGACACTGTCTTGAACAGCAGTAAATGCTACTTGATCGTTGAGGGTAACTCGCTGCAAGGAAAGATTGTTATAACTAAGGGTCTCCACACTTATATTCTTTAAAGAGTCGGTTTTAAAGAGCTGGGGTGAATCACGGGTAATAAATGTAAACACCGTGGTACTGTCGGTAGGAGTATTGATGCAAAATACACTTTGAGAACTAGGCTTAAGATGATGCAGTAGGGTGTTCTCTTCGGAAAAGAAACGGTAGGCCTGTGTGTTCTTATAGGCTGAAAGAAAGTTGTTACCGGCCAAATCCCTTTTGAACGTCTCGAATGCCGATTGCCCTGCCGAAGCATTCCCAATGGTAATAACCACAACCGGATCTTTCGGGACAAAATCTATTAGTTCCTTTTTTTCTGAAGCTCCATCACCGCAACCCCAAATAAGAAATACCAATAACCCAAAAAAGATGTACTTGCCTATGTTCATAACACAAAAATAGAGAACAATACAAGGTGTTGCGGTGCGATTGAAAAGAGTTTATTGACGTGTTTTCAACAAAGATGCATGCATATAACAATTAAAAAAGAAAAGTAGTGTTATATGAATGACCTGTGCTATAAGTTTAGTTTCAGTTGTTCGGGCAGTAACCTAAAACTTTTTCGGTGGTAGGGGGTTGGACCATACCGCTTGATCGCTTCGCGATGTTCGGCCGTGGGATAGCCTTTGTTCTTTTGCCAATTATATGCCGGAAATTCTGTATGGAGCCCTTGCATGAATTCATCACGGTAGGTCTTCGCGAGGATGGACGCGGCGGCAATATGCAAATATGTACTGTCCCCTTTCACCACACACTCATATGGAACTTTATTATACGGTTTAAATCTGTTACCATCTATGGCAATAAATTGAGGGGTTGTGTTCAATTGGTCGATTGCCCTGTGCATGCCCATGATGGAGGCATTAAGAATATTTATTTGATCGATCTCTTCCATCATCACATGAGCTACTGCAAAAGAAAGGGCTTCGGCTTCAATAATCCCTCTAAGGTGATCTCTTTTTTTTTCTGAAAGTTGCTTTGAGTCATTCAAGAATGGATGACTAAAATCGTCAGGAAGTACAACAGCCGCAGCAGTGACCGGTCCGGCGAGACAGCCTCGGCCGGCTTCATCGGTTCCACATTCCAATAAGTGTGAATGAATTTTTAAGGATAGCATGGAAAATTAAAAATACGGAATTCCGTTTAAAAATATACCTTTGCGATGAAAGAAAACAATACATGAGATCAACACTTTTGCTATTACTTTTTTTAGGTGCTTCGGCATTAGTGTATTCTCAAATCACACCTGCGGCTTCAGATCCGGTTGAAAAACCACCTATTGAGCTTTATAGGATCATTTCAGCCGATCGTGACACGACCTATGTAGATACGACACTTTCCATTCAGAAGGAATATAAATTCAATTACTTAAGAGAAGATACTTTTGAGCTAGTGCCATTCTCCAATGTGGGTCAGACCTATAACCGTTTGGCATACGATTTTAATACAACACATTTAAAACCTTTATTCGCAGCCCAATCACATCATTATAATTATTTGGAAGTGGACGATATGTCTTATTACCATGTTCCTACACCGTTAACGGAGCTTTACTTTAAAACAGCCTTTGAGCAAGGTCAGCAATTGGACGCATTTTTCACGGTAAACACCTCCGAACAGTTTAACTTTTCTATCGCCTACAAGGGAGTGCGTTCCTTAGGTAATTACCAGAACATATTAACAAGTACCGGTAATTTCAGGTTTACAACGAATTATTATACCAAAGACAAAAGGTATCGTATTCGCACACATGTAGCGGCGCAGGATATCTTAAATGAAGAGAATGGGGGGCTCACACCAAATTCTATTGTTTTATTTCAAAACGACGACCCTCAATTTGAGGATAGAGGCCGTTTGGACGTGCTCTTTGAGGATGGAGAAAATAAACTGGAAGGACTGCGATTTTACGGAGATCAAGAATACGATCTTATCTCAAAGAAGGATAGCCTAGAGTATTCGATAGTGACTTTAGGGGCAAGTATCATGTATGAGGATAAGTTCTATCAATATAAGCAAGGCACAGCTTTTTCGGGGTTTGGGGAAGCCTATACTAGTACGGATCTGAAGACTAAAGTAAAACTGGAGGATTTTCAAGCAAAGGCCTGGACGCGTTTTGACAACGCTGTATTGGGAAGTTTAACCGGTTTTGTGGGCTTTACCGACTACAACTATGGATACAACTCCCTGCTTATCTTAGATGATGGAATTATTACAAATCGGTTAAAAGGTTCGATCGTTGAGGCAGGTGCCGTGTATAAAAAAGAATATCGTGGTTTTGAACTCTACGGTAAGGGAGCGATCAATGTTTCCGGAGATTTCGACGGGAATTATCTAAACGGTGCAGCCTCGTTCGCATTCGATAGCGATACCAAAGCGGAAGCTTCCATCACGATCCATTCCGCAGCACCAAATTTCAATTTTCTTCTAAATCAAAGTGACTATGTGAATTACAACTGGCAAAACGATTTTGAGAATGTGAAAACCCAAGAGTTAAAGTTCGAACTTCAATCTAAAAAATGGGTTAAGGCGTCAGTGCGCTATACGGGAATAGATGACTATGCTTATTTTACTATTGAGCCTAACGATTCCACACCTACTCCACAACAATATGGTGAACGTGTAGATTATTTAAAAGTACAGGTAGAACGAGAGTTTACGTATGGGAAATTCGCTTTGATGAATACCATATTATATCAAGAAGCAGTAGGGGGAGACGAGGTTTTTAACGTTCCGCAGTTCGTTACTCGGAATTCGCTGTATTACCAAGACCATTGGTTCAAACGAGCACTATTTCTGCAAACGGGTGTTACTTTTAAATACTTTACGCCTTACAATATGAATGGCTACGATCCTGTCTTGGCTGAGTTTTATGTGCATAACAATGAAGAATTAGGTGGTTTCCCTTTAGTTGATATTTTCTTTAATGCAAAGATCCGACAAACACGTATCTACTTTAAATATGAACATGTAAATGCATTGTTCACTAACAGGAATGAATATTTTTCGGCTCCGGGCTATCCGTATCGCGATCCGGTAATCCGCTTCGGATTAGTATGGGACTTTTTCTTGTAATCCATATGTACATTACAATTGCGTCATCTACTTACGCTTCACAGTGACTTGTCACACCGCACTTCATGCGGTGTCCACTAATAGTACGTCTTGATTAATCTCTCAAAAGTCCTCTGGAGATCACAATTTTTTGAATTTCGCTCGTCCCCTCGTAGATCTGGGTAATCTTGGCATCCCGCATCATACGCTCTACGTGGTATTCTTTTACATAACCGTTTCCGCCATGTACCTGAACCGCTTCAACAGTGACATCCATCGCTACTTGCGAAGCATAGAGTTTCGCCATCGCACCACTCATATCGTAGTTGTTTCCTTGGTCTTTGTCCCAAGCCGCTTTCATCACTAAATGGCGAGCCGCGGTAATAGATGTATGCATATCGGCAAGCTTAAACGCAATGGCCTGATGGTTGCAGATCTCTGTTCCAAATGCCTTACGCACTTTGGAATAGTCGCGAGCCAGTTCATAAGCGCCGGAGGCGATACCTAAGGCTTGAGCAGCGATTCCAATACGTCCGCCACTAAGGGTCTTCATCGCAAATTTAAAGCCGAAACCATCATCTCCTATTCTATTTTCCTTGGGTACCTTAACGTCATTGAAGATCAACGAATGGGTGTCGCTTCCTCGAATTCCTAATTTGTCTTCTTTTGGGCCTATCTCAAAACCATCCCATCCCTTTTCGACAATAAGCGCATTGATCCCTTTATGTCCTTTCTCTTTATCGGTTTGCGCAATCACAAGGTAGTAGTCTGCAGTGCCGCCGTTCGTGATCCAGTTCTTAGTGCCGTTCAAGACATAGTGATCACCTTTGTCAATAGCGGTCGTTTTTTGAGACGTAGCATCACTGCCGGCCTCGGGTTCACTCAAACAAAAAGCGCCAATAGATTCGCCCGTTGCAAGTTTGGTGAGGTACTTTTGTTTTTGCTCTTCCGAACCGTATGCTTGTAGTCCATAGCATACCAACGAATTGTTCACAGAAACGATCACCGATGCAGAAGCATCTACCTTACTTAGCTCTTCCATGAAAACAACATAGGAAACTG
>NZ_CAXAXI010000029.1:0-29485 GCF_963972995.1 uncultured Altibacter sp. | reverse complement strand
GCTTGATTGAGGAAATCGTATTCATTAAAATACATAGTGATGATCTCCTCTTTGGTATAGCGTCGTTCCAAACGGGTTGCGATGATCCATTCCTTTATTTTCTGAATCCCGCGCTCCAATTTGTTTCGAGAGACTTGCTCGGTAAAGAAAAGTTTTGCCAACTGTTGTGATATTGTACTGGCACCTCCTTTGGAGCCCAAGAAAGCTACCGCACGCACGGTTCCACGGGCATCGATCCCTGAGTGATCGTAAAAACGCACATCTTCGGTAGCGATCAAAGCGTTGATTAAGTGATCCGGAAGCTCCTCATATTGAACAGGCGTACGGTTCTCTTGATAAAATTTCCCTATCACTTTGCCGTCGGAAGCAATGATCTCTGTGGCTAAATTCTTTTCCGGGTTCTCTAGGCTGGTCTCATCGGGAAGACTTCCAAACACCCCCCACGAGGCGAGTAAGAAAATCAATAATACCAATAAGAGGAAGCCTCCAAAGATCTTCCAAAACGTTCTAATATGACGCTTTTCTTCAGGTTGCGTTGTAGTTTTTTTCTTTGTAGGTTTCTTTGCCATACGATCGTTACTGTTGGTTGGCTTCTTCTATACTATAGCCAATGTCTGTGATCCCATCTAATTGGGTAACGCCTTCCACATCGCCGTTATTGCGAACTGCATGTGTTATAGTTATGTTATAATTACCTTCTTCTTTAAAAGAGACATTTTCTTTATACCACAGTTTGTTTTCTTTTACGCTACCAATGCCTTCACCTAACCAACTTCCATCCGGATTTGCCATACGGTACTCTAGCGTGTCAACCAAGGTCTTTCCTTGCGGAAATTCCATTTCGACAATTAAAAAAATATTATTGAAAGGGTAATCGTTGGTGTTCCGAAGCTGCAAAAAAACATTGTATTTTTTAAGGGAGTCCAGTTTTGGGATGGTAAAAGAAGCCGTGTCTGAAGCCATCCAGTGTCCCGGCAAATTCCTTGTTTCGCTCACGACAGTATCTGAACTACAGGAGGCAAAACTTATAATAGACATTAGTACAAGCAGAACTCTAAGCATTCTTTTTCTTGGTATTTCTTTTTCTGTTCTTGTTCTTGTTCGGGTTTTGTTTGTTCCCCTGATTTTTATTCTGACCTTTTTGTTGGTTCTTGGATCGATTGCGTTTCTTATTTCGAGAACGCTTGGGCCTGTCAAAACGTGTTAGACTGTCTTGCCCAACGACATTGCTGTATATCTCCTCCTCGGGTTTTTCGATATCCACAATGAACTCTTCAAGGCTGGCTACCTTTTTGCCCTTCTTGTTTAGTTCAATGATCTCATTGACCTTATCCAGATCCAGTGGGTGCCAGTTCATCCCTTCTTTTTCGTAGGCATACCAAAGCATGCGTTTAAAGATATCCGATTTTTGACATACGGCGGCACCTTTTTCGGTAAAGAGTTTTACATCGCTCTTCGGAAACTCTTCCAAAGCCTCCAAATAGGTGTCCAGTTCGTAATTGAGGCAACATTTTAATTTCCCGCACTGTCCCGCTAATTTTTGCGGATTCAATGATAACTGTTGGTATCGCGCCGCCGAAGTGTTCACCGATCGGAAATCGGTCAACCAAGTAGAGCAACACAGTTCCCGTCCGCAGGAGCCAATGCCCCCCAACCTTGCAGCTTCCTGCCGGAAGCCTACCTGTTTCATTTCGATGCGGGTGCTGAATGCACGTGCAAATTCTTTGATCAATTCCCTAAAATCAACGCGCTCTTCGGCCGTATAGTAAAAGATCACTTTCGAGCCGTCTCCCTGAAACTCTACATCGGAAATCTTCATTTGCAACCCTAAGCGAATCGCGATCTCACGCGAACGCTTTTGAACTTCCGCTTCCTTATCCCGTACCTTTTGCCATACATCGATGTCTTTTTGAGAGGCTTTGCGGTAGATCTTCGGTAATGCTTCAGGATTGGGATTCTCCTTCTTCTTTTTCATCTGTACGCGCACCAGTTCACCGGTGAGGGTAACGATCCCAATATCGTGACCGCTGGTCGCTTCCGTAGCAACCACATCGCCTATGCTTAAAGAGATCTTTTCGGGGTTCTGATAAAAATGTTTACGGCCGTTCTTGAAGCGAACTTCCACCCCATTAAAGGGTTCCTGGTTCCCGGGAAGTGACATGTTGGAAAGCCAGTCGAACACCGTTAATTTATTGCAGCCATCCGTTCCGCAAGTACCATTGTTCTTGCATCCCTTTGGCTGACCGTTGGCACCCGTGGCACAGCTTGTACAGCCCATATTTTTTATATATAGCTCTTTTTCAGAAGAAAAGAGACGTAGATTAAACATTCAATTTAGTAGGTAAAGATACCTATATTAATTCTGAATTCTGAATTCTGAATTCTGAATTTTCACGATCTCTCTGAAACGACTGTCTATTTCTTGAATTTCAGTTTTTCTGAACGGCCCTTTTTAAAGATCTTATTGCTGTTGGGAATGCCTTGCCGAAGTCGTTTTTGTTCCTCATACGGTAATTGGATGATCTCTTGACAATCTGTTGAGCAACAATGCTCCATTTTTGAAGCACAAGCATCGCACTGAATAAAGAGCAAATGACACGCCTCGTTCGCACAGTTCGTATGCGTATCACAAGCTGCACCACACTGATGACATTGTGCGATCACATCTTCGGTAATGCGTTCCCCACGGCGGTGATCGAACACAAAGTTCTTTCCAATAAACTTGTTCTCCAGCCCCTTGTTTTGCACCTGCCGGGCATACTCAATGATCCCGCCTTCCAGCTGATAGACCTGCTTGAATCCCTTATGTTTGTAATAAGCGCTTGCCTTCTCGCAGCGAATCCCGCCGGTACAATACATTAGCAGTTTCTTATCTTCCTTGTGATCTTGGAGGTCGGCTTCAATGATATCTAACGAATCCCGAAACGTATCGACATCGGGCGTGACGGCATTCTTAAAATGCCCTATTTCACTTTCGTAGTGGTTTCGCATATCGACGAGCACGGTATCGGGATCTTCGATGAGTTGATTAAAGGTTTCGGCGTCAACATGAATTCCTTTGTTCCGAACATCGAACGTATCGTCATTGAGACCATCGGCTACGATCTTATGGCGCACTTTCACTTTCAGTTTCAGAAAAGATTTCAAATCGTGCTCTATGGCAATGTTAAGGCGTACATTTTCCAAAAAATAGATCCCGTCCAAAAAAGCTTTGAATTCTTCAAAGCGTCTTGCCGGCACCGAAAGTTGCGCATTGATCCCTTCATGGGCTACATAGATACGGCCCAGTACCTCCATGGCATCCCATGCGACAAAGAGGTGGTTTCTAAAAAGGTGTGGATTGCCTATTTTGGCATATTGATAGAAAGAGAGGGTCAATCGGTCTTCACCGGCCTGCTCCAATAAGGCTTCCCGCTCTTTCGCACTTAAGGTATTGTACAGTTGCATGCTATACTAATTTTACAGTGAAAAAGAATTCATAATCGAGGGCAAAAATACCACTTTCTGCATTGTTGACAAAAAAACCTGCGCAGGGGTTTTTCCATTTGAGACTAAATACAGAAATACTGTTTATAAGACATTTATGTATTAGCAGCTTTTAAGTTTAAACGTCCTTTAAAAACATTTTTAGTCTAAATTCATGAATGTCGACATCCAGATAGTGGTTGTTCACAAAAAAGCAATTATCAAGCTTTTTCCTTTTGTAGCACTTCATAAGAAATGCTACCTTTATCGTTTACATAAATTTTAAAATTTTTGACGGCTATGAGCGATAAAGAAAAAGATGCAAAATTAAAAGCATTAAAGCTTACTTTAGATAAATTAGATAAGACCTACGGAAAAGGTACTGTAATGAAAATGGGCGATTCTGCCGTACAAGAGGTAGAGGTCATCCCAACCGGCTCTTTGGGATTGGACGTTGCCTTAGGTGTAGGTGGGTATCCGCGTGGGCGAGTGATCGAGATCTACGGACCGGAATCCTCCGGTAAGACCACATTGACCTTACACGCCATTGCCGAAGCCCAAAAAAAAGGAGGCATTGCCGCGTTTATTGATGCCGAACACGCCTTTGATCGGTATTATGCCGAAAAACTGGGTGTGGATATCGAGAACCTCATCATTTCACAGCCCGATAACGGAGAGCAAGCATTGGAGATCGCCGATAACCTTATACGAAGTGGTGCCATCGATATCATCGTGATCGACTCGGTAGCCGCGCTAACCCCCAAAAGTGAGATCGAAGGGGAAATGGGAGACAGCAAGATGGGACTGCATGCAAGACTCATGTCGCAAGCGCTTCGGAAATTAACAGGCTCGATAAGCAAGACCCATTGTACGGTAATCTTTATCAACCAATTACGCGAAAAGATTGGGGTGATGTTTGGAAATCCGGAAACCACTACGGGTGGAAATGCATTGAAGTTCTACGCCTCGGTGCGACTGGACATTAGACGGTCTACCCAAATCAAAGACACAGACAGCAACGTAAAAGGAAACAAGACTCGTGTAAAGGTCGTCAAGAATAAGGTTGCACCTCCCTTTAAAACCGCCGAATTCGACATTATGTACGGAGAAGGGATCTCTAAAGTTGGAGAGGTGATCGATCTTGGCGTTGATTTCGAGATCGTTAAAAAAAGTGGTTCTTGGTTTAGTTATGATGAGACCAAACTGGGGCAGGGACGCGATGCCGTAAAGGCCTTGTTGCTGGACAACCCGGATCTTATGGAAGAACTGGAGCAAAAGATCAAAGAAGCCATCAAAGCTTTGAACGCATAAATTTTAGGTTGGCACGCAACCCTTTACACCAATCGGCATCTACGTATTGTAGAACCCTCAATTATTATGGTTGCCCGTGCGATACTGCGTAATTACTAATAATTTTAGGTACTGCATTTGACTTTAGACGAGCTCATACAACAATGTAAGAAGCAGGATGCAAAGGCACAAGGAGAACTTTATAAACGCTATTCGAACACGCTATTCTCTATTTGCTTGAAGTATTCTCCCAACTATGCTGAAGCTGAAGACAGCTTACAGGATGCGTTTCTTACTATTTTTAAAAAGATTGAGCAGTTTAAGGACAAGGGCTCTTTTGAAGGTTGGATGAAACGGATCACCGTAAATACCGTGCTACAAAAGTACCGCAAACAACGTGTTTTTGACATACCCAACGAGGAGCAACTGGAAGCCGCAGAGGAAGAAATAGAAGATGCAGGTGTTCCTTTAAATTATTTACTGAAGATCATTCAGGAACTGCCGGACAGGTATCGATTGGTCTTCACCATGTACGTTTTGGATGATTATTCTCATAAAGAGATCGCAGAAATGTTAGGAATCTCAGACGGGACGTCTAAATCAAACCTGGCAAGAGCACGCATGATATTAAAATCAAAGATTGAAACCTATAACACGGTAACAAAAGCAGATTAAACTGAATGAAAGACAAAAAGCACATAGACGAGCTTTTTAAAGACCGCTTTAAAGATTTTGAAGCCACCCCTTCCCCGCGCGTTTGGGATAACATCCAGGCGCAATTAAAAGAGGAGAAAGAGGATCGCAAGGTCATCCCTATTTGGTGGAAAGCCGCCGGAGTGGCAGCCTTGCTTGCTTTGCTATTGACCGTAGGCAACGCGGTCTTCGATCCTTTTGCTCCTACAACACCTATTTCTTCGGAAGACACCTCCCTCCCGGATGCCACCGATGCTGAAAGTGTAAAAGACCCCATTCTGAAGGATGTTCCGGATGAAGAAGGGATTGCAACCGAAGCATCTACAGTTCCGGAAAGTAACACTCCTGCTTCAGAAAAAGAAAAGAAAGAAGTGGTCAACAAGAAAAAAGACCATACGTCAATCGCTACGCGTGAAGCTGTGGCAACAACGACTGCTTCAGAAAAGCAAAAGAAACAAAAGGACGTTATAACAGACCCCTACCAAAAAGATGTTGAAACTGTGTCTAAAACCAGTAAAGAGGCGATAGCTACTGTTTCAGAAAAGGAAAAGACAACCCAGAAAGTAGTCGAAAAGAATGACCCGCTCATTAAAAAGGAGTTAAAGATCGAGGATGCATCGGCTATTGGCGTTACAGAAAAGACCAACAAAGAAACCGGTGATAAAAAAACTTCCGATGAAACAAAGTCTGAAGATGCCAACAAGCGCTCGTTGCTGGATGTGATCCATGAGAAGGACAGTGAAGAGGCGATTGTTGAAACGAAGAAAGAAGTTACCAATCGCTGGGGTGTTGCTCCCCATGTGGGACCTGTTTATTACAATAGTTTTGGACAAGGCTCTTCCATAGACCCCTCTTTTTCCGATAATGCACAAAGTGGCGATGTGAATCTAAGTTACGGTGTGCAAGTGAGTTATGCGCTTAGCGATCGCTTGAGTGTTCGATCGGGAATAAGCAATGTAGATCTAAGTTATGCAACGAGTGGTCTGGAGTTGGGAACAGGACCTGTTTCGTCAGCCTTAAAATCCATAGATTACGGTGGGCGCCAGACGGTACTTATTGCCGTTGATAAAGGAACCCTTGCGATGGTTCCCGAAGAAGGAAGTCCGCTGGATAATGTAACTCCCAAATCGACCGTAGGCGAGGTGGAACTTAGACAGAACATTTCCTATTTTGAAGTTCCATTAGAGTTGAAATACGCTTTGGTAGACACAAAATTAGGGGTCAATGTAATTGGCGGGATGAGTACACTGTTCTTAGGAAATAATGACGTATCGGTGCAGGCCGGTGATTTTAGAGATACTTTGGGTGAAGCCAACAATTTATCTTCTGTAAGTTTTACGACAAATGTGGGAATTGGTTTCGATTATAAAATAAGTAAAAAACTAAAGTTTAATATTGAGCCTATGTTTAAATACCAGCTCAACCCGTATACAGATTCGTCTGTAGATTTTAAACCATATTATGTAGGTGTTTATAGCGGATTGAGTTTTAAGTTTTAGGTTAGTTTTTTAGTTGGTTAGGTTTGGAAATACCAAACAATGATGACAGAAAAAACCGTTCTTCGCCATAGGACGGTTTTTTTATACGGTAGGATGTAGCAACTCCTTTAAGATAATAGCTCGGGTCTGCTCACGCAACATTCGCCGGTCCTCCATCGCTAAGATCCCGGTGGGTATGGTCTTATGCACTTTTACGCGCATTCGCCCCGGTCCGGCTTTAAGAGAAGTGAAGCGATAAGAGAATCGGTTTCGGTTATCGTGAAAGGTCATTGGAGCTATGGCAATGTGATGTTCAATTGCCAGTCGAAATGCCCCGTCCTTAAATTCATCTAAAAGTCTATTATCTGAATCATCCGGCACACCTCCTTCGGGAAATATGCATACCCCCAAGCCTTGATCTAACTTCTGCTGTGCTCTTTCGAACACTTCTTTTCTACTTTTGGGACTATTTCTGTCAACCAAGATGCAAGTCCGCTTATAGAAGAATCCAAATAAGGGGATCTTGGCCAATTCCATCTTTCCGACGAACACAAATGGATTCTTAGTTACATAGAGCATTAACATAATATCGGTCATGGACGTATGGTTGGAAACAAATACATAGCTTTTCCCTCTTTCGTAGCGCTCCTCGCGACGTATTTTGGGATAGAACCCCATTCCGAATAAGATAAGAATTGCCCAAAGACGAGCCAATTTGAAGAAAAATGGATACCACGACTCTTTTAAAATACTAAGGAGCAACACGGGAAAAAGCACGATGATGGGAACAGTGACCAACACGTAAAACCAAATGCGATAGAAAAAATTAAAGATGTGTCGAAGTACGATCATAGACCATCAAAAATAGTGATTTGAAACAGGAGAATAGGCGAAAAAAAGTAACTTTGCCAAAATTTAAGCAAGAACCATGTCCAGAATACTTACCGGGATACAAAGCACAGGAACACCCCACTTAGGAAATTTACTAGGAGCCATCATACCAGCTATTGAAATGGCCAACGACCCTAAGAACGAATCCTTCCTTTTTATTGCGAACATGCACTCCTTAACGCAGATCAAGGATGCAGAGACCTTAAAGAACAATACTTACAGTACGGCTGCGACCTGGTTGGCTTTTGGATTGGATATTTCAAAAACGGTTTTCTATCGCCAGAGTGATATTCCACAGGTTACTGAGCTCTCATGGTACCTTAGCTGTTTCTTTCCGTATCAGCGTCTTACATTGGCCCATTCCTTTAAGGATAAAGCCGATCGATTGGAAGACGTGAATGCCGGATTGTTTACTTATCCCATGCTCATGGCGGCCGATATTTTGTTGTATGACGCCGAAATAGTTCCTGTTGGAAAAGATCAATTACAACACTTGGAAATGACCCGCGATGTTGCTTCACGCTTGCATGCACAAATGGGAGAGGTATTTGTGCTCCCCGAAGCTAAGGTGCAGGAAAACACTATGTTAATCCCCGGTACCGACGGGGAAAAGATGAGCAAGTCCAAGAACAATATCATCAATATCTTCTTGCCGGATAAACAGCTTCGGAAGCAAGTGATGCGCATTGAAACAGACAGCACACCTCTAGAAGACCCGAAGAATCCGGACACTTGTAAGGTGTTTGCCATCTATAAACTTCTTGCATCACCGGAAGCAATTATAGAAATGCGCAAGAAGTACGAAACCGGAGGATATGGATACGGTCATGCTAAACAAGCGCTGTACGAGTTGATCATCGAGCGTTTTTCAGAAGAGCGAAAACGCTACACTTATTACATGGAGAATATAGAAGAGATCGAAAATGCGCTTCAAGTAGGAGCTAAAAAGGCGTCTGCGGTTGCAGATAGTGTCCTGCAAAGAGTGCGCAGCGTTCTGGGGTATTAGATCACCTCAAAGATCTTCCCTGGCAAAGGTCTCACCACACCCTTCAGCTCTAATTGTAACAAAAGGGTCGCTACTTTGTGGGTAGGTAACTTGCATTCTAAAGCAATCAGGTCTAAAACCTCCTTTTCCTTTTTCTTTAAGAGTTGATAGACTTGGTTCTCTTCATCGGTAAGGTCTAAGAACAATTGTGTTTGTTGCGGTTTTACCACGGGCGTCTCTAGGGCCCAGCCCAGCATATAAATTAGATCGCCTGCCTGGGTAAGCAGATGTGCTTGTTGGGATTTGATGAGATTATTACACCCCTGACTTTGGAGATCGGTGGTACGGCCGGGCACGGCAAAAACCTCGCGACTGTATGAGTTGGCGATATCTGCCGTGACCAAGCTCCCTCCTTTCTCCGCAGATTCGATGACCACCGTAGCTTCACTAATGCCCGCAATGATTCGATTTCGTTTTAAAAAGTTAGTGCGATCAAAGGCGTCACTGCTCCAAAATTCGGTAATAAACCCTCCGTTCTCTTCTACCTTAGGTATATACTTTTTATGTGTTTTCGGGTAGATCTGTTCAAATCCGTGTGCTAAGCAGGCAATGGTCTGAAGGCCGCAGTCCATGGCCCTCTTATGTGCAGTAATATCAACGCCATAAGCAAATCCTGAAACGATAACAGGTTGTAATGGGGCGAGTTCTTCAATTAATTGTGCACAGAAGCTCCTTCCATAGGTGGTAATGTTTCGGGTGCCTACGATACTTACGATGCGCTTTTTTTGAAGGTCGATGTTTCCTTTATGAAAAAACAGAATGGGGCCGTCGAGACAGTGTTTTAAACGTGTGGGGTAGTTGGCATCCTGAAAATAACTGAAGGAGACCCCATGGGTTTTCAAGAATCGCAATTCTTCTTCGGCCTGATCTAAAAATTCTGCCTCACGAAGTTCTTTCAATTTGTGTGCTCCAATTCCTTCAATCTTCAAAAGATGCTGTTTCTTTTCTTTGAAAATACCTTCCGCAGAACCGATAACATGTATTAATTTTTTTGCAGAAGCGTCTCCTAAATTTGGAATACGTTGAAGGGCAAGTGTGTACCGTAATTCGTTTTCAGATAGCATACAGAATGTTTAAACGAACCGGGGAGTCCTTAAAAGTACAAAAAATCTGTTGTTAATAAGTTAGCGTATTTCTCATTGAATGAAACTCAAAAAAAAATTAAGTTTGTTATCCATGCAGTTGGCAACCTACATACACGATCTATTGTACCGCTATGAATGTGTAATCATTCCCGGTTTCGGGGCATTCTTGACACACTATCATTCTGCACACATCGATGCTGAAGACCAAACCTTCTATCCTCCGGGAAAGACATTGGCTTTTAACAGGCAGTTACAGACCAATGACGGGCTGTTTGCCAATTATGTAGCTTCAGTAGAAGGTTGCAGCTATGAAACCGCGCTTCAGAAGATCCGTAACTTTACAGGGAAACTTTCTTTAAAGCTTTCCGAGGGTGAAACCGTTGTGCTTCCTAAAATTGGTGAATTTCAATTAAACACGGAGGGGTCTGTTCAATTTACGCCCAGTGTTTCAGAAAATTACAGCGCAGCATCATTTGGGCTGAGCTCCTTTATCTCTGCACAAATCTCGCGCGATGTTCACAATAAAGAAGTGGATGTTCTGCTAGAAAAGGCACCTATTTCATTTTCGCCCGAAAAAAGGACCGCAGTTCCTTATCTGAAATATGCGGCTGTTGGACTTATTGCCATTGCTCTAACGGGGTTTGGCGGCATGAAATGGTATGAAAATGAGGTTCAGAAATACAATTTTGCCGAAAAGCAGAAAGCCAATACCTTGGTAGAGAACCAAATTCAGGAGGCGACCTTTGTGATCACAAATCCGTTGCCCACCTTAAGTCTCACCCTTCCGAAGGAAACAGGAAAATACCACGTTGTTGCCGGAGCTTTCCGAATAGAAGAAAATGCTACAAAAAAAATACACCAACTTACCGATAAAGGATATACGCCTCGGCTTATTGGTAAGAACCGGTATGGCCTACACCAAGTAATCTATAGCAGTCATGAGCAGCGACTTGATGCCTTACGGGCCCTGTATACCATTCAGCAAACAGAGAACAAGGACGCTTGGTTGCTTGTACAAGAACTCGATTAATCCACTTTTCTTTTCCATAACTATTACCAGCTTCTAAGGGAAATACTACCTTTGCAGAAAAATAGCTTGAATGGAACCAAAGACTTCTAAAGAATCACGTACCGTTATTACAGACCTTGTACTTCCCAGCGAAACCAATCCTATAGGTAATATGTTCGGGGGTGAACTATTGGCCCGCATGGACCGTGCTGCCAGTATTGCTGCGAGAAGACACAGCCGACGCATCGTCATGACCGCGGCTGTGAATCATGTTGCCTTTAACAAAATGATCCCCTTGGGGAGTGTAGTAACTGTGGAAGCGCATGTATCCCGGGCCTTTAACAGTTCTATGGAGGTTTTTATGGATGTTTGGATCGAAGACCGAGAAAGCGGAAGGCGCAGTAAGGCCAATGAAGGTATTTATACTTTTGTTGCTGTGGACGAGATGGGAAATCCGGTGCCGGTGCCTCAATTGATTCCCGAAACCGAACTCGAAAAAGAACGCTATGCCGCCGCACTTCGAAGACGGCAGTTAAGTTTGGTGCTTGCAGGAAAATTAAAGCCAAAAGAAGCTACAGAACTCAAGGCATTATTCAGTTAATTTTATCTTTAGATTCCAAGACGTTTCAACGAGATATCAATCTAACTGTCTATTAGGGTTTTATTTGTACCCTCACTCCGGGAATTAACTATTTTTCTTGTGTTTTTTTTAGTGTAATTGAATATATTTGAAATTCTTAAAAATTTCTTAATGCTGCAAGATTCATTCTGCACGAGATAACTAAAAATGATTCCTATGAAAAAAAGTACAAAGCCAACAAATTTTACATCCAGATTTGTGGCAAGTATGGTGACGCTATTGATGGTGTCATTGTCCTTTGCTCAAAATCCGTATGCCATTCAATTACAAGGGGATGCTATTGAGATCCCTGAAAATATTTCAACATTCCAATGGAGCGACATGCCTGATTCAGCGCGGTTAAATGACGGGTATGTGGGCTGGATTCAATTCTTTCAAACCCCAACGCAGCAAATTCAAAATGACTTCAAGTCACGGGGTTATCAACTACTCAATTACATTCCGAACAAAGCGTATTTATTTTATTTCCCTTCGGAAGTTTCTATAAGCTATCTTCAAGATCAAGGGGTGCGATCTATTGTGCCGGTGGTAAGCAGTTTCAAATTGTCTACAGCCTTAAAGAATCCTCCGTATGAAGATTATGCTATGGATGGAGATAACATATTGGTGACCTTAGTGCATAATAAGAATGTGAGTACGAACTATGTTATACAGGATCTTGCTCAAAAACAAATAGCCCTTGTAGCGCGATTAGGAAACTCAACAAATTTAGAACTTTCTATCCCTAACAATTGTTTAAATGAGCTTTCTAGCTTGCCTTATGTAGAATGGGTGGAACTTATTGCTCCTCCTGCCGTTCCTGAAGATACCCGAGGTAAAAGCCTTCATAGGTCAAGTAATTTGGACACACAAACCAGCGGGGGACGTAACTATACAGGTGAAGGAATAGGCGTCATGGTAAGAGATGATGGTCGTGTGGGACCGCATATTGACTTTGAAGGAAGAATTACCAATTATACAAATTCTACGGCGGGTACTCACGGAGATGGCGTTGCAGGAATATTATGTGGTGCAGGGAACCTTTTCCCCTCCCGAAGAGGAATGGCTGCTGGTGCCGATTTACATGTTGTAAACTACATTTCTAACTTTCTTGATCCTGCAACCACCAATCTTATAAATGACGGGACCGTTCAAATTACCAATTCCTCTTATGGAGATGGTTGTAATGATGGCTATACTACACGGGCAAGAACGGTTGACATGCAAATGAACACAGAGCCAACTTTGTTACATGTATTTTCGGCCGGTAACTCCGGTACATCAAATTGCGGTTATGGCGCCGGAAGCGGATGGGGAAATATTACAGGAGGACATAAACAAGGTAAAAATGTTATTGCGACAGCCAACACAGATTATAGAGGCGTATTAGAGAACAGTAGCAGTCGAGGTCCGGCTGCCGATGGCCGAATAAAACCGGATCTTACGGCAAATGGTCATTTACAAATCTCCACAGCTCCCAACCATACGTATCAAACATTTAGTGGAACTTCAGGTGCCGCTCCCGGTGTTGCCGGTGTTGCCGCACAGTTATATCAAGCCTATGCCGATGCCAATGGAGGTTCACTTCCTCCCGCAGCACTTATAAAAGCAGCGTTAATGAATACTGCTCAAGATAAGGGAAATGCAGGTCCTGATTTCCAATTTGGCTGGGGGATCATTAATGGCCTAAGAGCCGGGTTGCTTATTGAGGAAGACCGTTTTCTTTTAGATGACGTTACCCAAGGGAATACAAATAATCATAGTATTACAGTACCTGCGAACACGAAAGAAGTTCGTTTTATGGTATACTGGAATGACCCTGCCGGGGCAAATGGGGCAAACCCAGCCTTGGTAAATGATTTAGACATGATTGTAACAGATCCGGGGTCAACAGACCATTTTCCGTATATCTTAGATTCCACACCCAATGCTACGGCATTAAATCAACCTGCTACAAACGGAGTAGATCATTTAAACAATATGGAGCAGGTTGTTTTAGACAATCCTGCTGCAGGTAATTATACGGTAGAGATCACAGGTTTCAATGTGCCTGTGGGACCGCAAGAATATGTAGTTGTATATGAAATAATAACAGAGAACTTAGTTGTTACCTATCCAAATGCAGGAGAGAAATTCACGCCCAATATTTTAAGTACAATCCATTGGGATGCTGTAAATATTACTTCTTCCTATGTTATTGATTATTCTATAGATAATGGGGCAAATTGGACGAACGTAGCAACCGTACCAAATTCTCAAAATTACTATGATTGGTTAGTTCCAAATCAAGTGACCGGCGATGCGCTTGTTCGTGTTACAAGTGGTAGTTTTCAGGATGTAAGTGATGATTCCTTTTCAATAGCACCATTAGTTACTGGTTTGCTCATTACAGAAGTTTGTCCGGATAACACCGCTTCCTTCCAATGGAGTACGGTGCCTGATGCCGAAATGTATGACTTGTACCTTTTAGGGACTAAATATATGGAAGTTGTTGGAAGCACATCAAATACCGAAATTACTGTTCCTGTCACCGATTTTGATGGTGACATTTGGTACGCAGTGGCCGCTCGAAACACTACCGAAGGTTGGGAGTCTGAAAGATCCAATGCCAAGATACATTCCAGCGGTGTTCTTAACTGTGTGCTGTCGGTAGAAGAATTTGCCGCAGATGCGATCTCCATGTATCCCAATCCGGCAACGGACGAACTCTTTATCTCTCTAAAAGAAAGTCTGTCAGAAACATTACGTGTTCGTATTGTTAACAGTTTGGGACAACAACTACAAGAGGTAGAGCATACTCCAAACGGGTCGAATGAAATGGCATTAAATGTTTCTCAATTGCAGACAGGATTGTATTTCGTGACCATTGAAAGTGGTACTCAATCGACTACCAAAAAGTTACTTATTAAATAAAAGTGGCTTATCAATTATAAAAAAGGGCTGTTAAACAACAGCCCTTTTTTTATTACATCTGGAATACCCAATCTGCGGGATTCATTCGATCTCTGTTCTGGTAGATCAAGAACTTCAAAATCGTTTTGCCTGTTGCAGCATTGGTATACACAGTTCCGATATTTTGTTTGGTGCTCACTTTGTCACCCTTCTTAACAGTGATGTTGATCAAATTATTATAGACGGTTATATAACTTCCGTGTTGGATGTAAACAGCCATATTGGCTCCCTTTAACTGCTGTATCTCCATTACTTCCCCATTAAAGACAGCTCTGGCCTTAGCATTCGCTTCGGTAGCGATCTCCACACCACTATTGAAGGTAGTGACATTCGCTAATTGCGGATGTTGTTGCTTACCATACCGTTTTACTACAACTCCCTTTTCAACAGGCCATGGCAGTTTTCCTTTATTGTTCATAAAACTTGCCGCCAAAGCCTTCGCTTCGGCTGTAAGGGCAAAAGTTGTTGAAGAGGTCTTTACCGCCGTTGTTGTATTAGATTCTTTATTCGATTTTGCAATGGCCGCACGTATAATCTCTTCAATTTGCCGATCGATGGCATCGGCTTCTTTTTGTTTGTCCCGAATCTGCTTAGAAAACGTCCCCTCTTCTTTCTTCAGTGAAGCGATAAGTTCTTGGTGGTCCTTTTTTTCACTAGTTAGTTTTTCTTTAGCCAATCGGTTTTCTTCGATGAGGACCTGTTTTTTTTGTTTTTGTTCAGTAAGGTCCTTGTTCAATATTTCCAGTAATATCGTTTTTTCCTTGATGCTCTCCCCTTGTTCTTTACGGTGCTTTGCATACTGCTTCATATATTGCAGTCTCTTGTAGGCTTGTAAAAAGTTTTCCGAAGACAACAAAAACATTACTCTACTCTGTTGCGATTTACTTTTATAGGACTTATTGATCATGGCGGCGTAGTCTTCTTTCAAGACTTCCAGTTCGTTCTGCAGCTCGGATATTTTTGTACGATTTTCGTTGATCTCTCGTGTTAAGAGGTTGGCTTGTTGGTTGGTGACCTTGATCAAATTCTCCCTTGCAGCAATGCGGTGATTCAAGTCTTCCACATTGGTGAGAATAGATTTCTTCTTCCCCTGTGTCTTAAAAAGCAGCGAGTTGATCTGTTTGATCTCTTCAAGGATTGATTGTCGTTTTTCTTCGAGCTGCGCTTGTTTATTAGGCTGTGCGCTTGCACTCCATGCAGTAAGAACGCAAAAAAAGAGAAAACCTAAAATGCCCTGTCTGTTCATATTTTATAACTGAATTTCTTCATACCCTTCCGGAATAGTAAACGGAAAACTTACCGAAACATTGAGATCGATATCCTTATAATTGAGTTCGATCTTTGTATTCGAATCTTCTTCCGAAGCATTTATTAGAATATCGGAAGGATAAAAATCATCACCTATCTTTTGATAATCCCCATACCGAATCGTAAGCAGCCGCTTTTCGGAAGGTTGGGACAAAGACCCCGATGCTACCTTATAATTTTGTGGATGTAACAGCAAATAATGGATAAAGTCCAAGGGTTGCTTCTTGGGTGCCACTTGGTATTTATTTTGATATACCTTAGATGTATAGGTGGTCGTATCCACGTTAAATATGGACTGTCCCAAAAGGATCGCTTGTGCTTTTTCAAAATTGATCTCGGTTCCCAGCCACATGCTAAGCAATGAGAAATCTCCGTCGAAATACGTGTTTCCAATAGTCTCATAATAACTTACCCGATCCGGGGTGATCAACACTTTAGATAAGGTGATCCCCAATAAGGACGCCTTAATCCAAATAGTCTTGTCCTTTTCCATACGCAAACTCACAGTAATGCTTTGCAGTTTACTGTCATCCTCATAGACTACTTGAAGACGAGCTGCGAGGGTTGAGAAGGTAGGTGATGCCATTTTGTGTGCAGCCATGATTTCCTTAACCGAAAGTGCAGCATTGGCTGTGCTGCTTGTCTTTGCAACGTTTCCGGCACCACAGGAACTTAACAAATAGACACAGGCAGCCAAGAGTATAACTGGGTATTTCATAGGTTTAATTGGTGTCTTTAATTTGCGCAGCCTTCGAGGCATAACCCTCTGCTTTCTTTTGATCTCCTTTTTTGGAGTATGCTATGGATAGTTGCTCATAATAATCCTTTTCCATTTTTGGATCGTCAAAAAGGTAATCCAATCCTGTCTCCAACTTTTCAATGGCACTATCAAGGTTCCCAAGTGACATATTCGAAACGCCGCTGGCCAAATACAATAGAGGTTGGGAAGGAAATATCTCTAAGGCATCCTCACTTAAGGCTGCGGCTTCAGGGTACTTCTCAAACTGAATTTGAAGCAACAACGTGTTTTTGAGCAAATTATAATTATCAGGGTCACCTTGTAACCCTTTCTCATAGAATGTAAGCGCTGATTCTCGCATCCCTTTTGAAATATAATATCCCCCTAATTGTTCGTAGATCTTACCGTTATTTTCTGAAGAGAATAAGGCTACCACAGCGTCCAGCTCTTTTTCATATTCGGGATTGGTATTCACAAAATTTATAAAATCACTTAGAACCCTGTACTTGCTTTCCTTGTCAATCTCTGAAGATTTAAATACAATTTTCATGGAGTTTAGCGCATCCGCTGTTTGTTGCTTATCTAGATAGAACTTGTAAAGTGCGAGATGCACCAATTGCGAATTAGGTTTATTCTTGAGCAATTCTTGAGCTGTTTCGAAAGCTTTTTCAGCATTTCCTTGATCGCTGTACAAAAAGATCAAATTGAGATAATCTTTTTCATTCTTGGTATTGGCGACAACTTTCTCTTCCAATTTTTCAATCTGCCCTGAAGTGTCTCCTGTTTCGCGATAGATCTGAGATCGCAACGCATCTCGGTAGTCGCTTTCACCCCAAGCTTCATCCAGTTCATCCAGCACCAACAGTGCCTTGTCGTATTGCTTAGTGCGGGCATATAAATTGGCAAGATCTTCTTTATAGTCGTCGTCATAAGACATTAATCTTTGTACTAGCGGAATTGCGGCCTCATAATCTTGCTCTAGATAATAAAGATCGTAGAGTGCTTCAAGAACATCCAAGCGATCCCCTTCCGACTTCAATACCTTGTTGAAGTTAGCCTCTGCTTCGTCATATCGTTTTAAGTGGGTGAGGTTCTTTCCCATCTCAAAATAGACGACAGCCTCATTTTGGGCATCTTTCTGTGCGGCTTTTTCGGCTTTTACCAGTGCTTCCAAGGCTAGTTCGTAATTCTCTATTCCTTTTTGTTTTAAAGCTTCAAAGAAATTTTCTTGAAATGCGTCACTTACATTGCCAAGGTCATCGGTGGGTTGTTCTTCGGTTTCGGTTTGGATCTCTTGTGCAAGCAGAAGCTGCGGAATGATCATAATTCCAAAGAGAACAAAATACCAAATGTTGCCGTATTGTTTCAACCTATTGTTTGTGGTGTCTGCTTACTTTTTAAATTAAATGCTATCTAATATTTCTATCGTCTTGCGACTGATAGTTATTGTTTCAATTCGCTATAATCACCTATGCTAACATTGGTAAATTTTCCATCAAAAGTAGCGTGATTCCCTATCATTGCATTATCTAAGGTAGCATTTTTAATTACCGCGTAAGTTTGGATTATACTATTTTTAACGTTACTATCCTCAATTATTGTGCCTTCTCCGATTGATGCAAAGGGCCCCACGGTGCAATTTTTTAATGTGACCCCATCCCCAATAAAGCAAGGTTCCAGGATCGTAGCGTCCTTAGAGGTGATCTTACGGGAGATGAGTGCTTCGCAGCGTTCTGCCAAAAAGCCTAGCATACGTCGGTTTGTCTCCACAGTGACTTCTTTATTACCGCAATCCATCCATTCGTCCACAGTGCCTGTTTTAAAGACCTTCCCGGCTGCCATCATTCGTTTAATACCATCATTGATCTGGTATTCGCCTCCGTTAAGAATATTATTATCCAAAACATGTTGAAGTTCTTTCTTAAGGTCTCCAACCTCTTTAAAATAATAGATCCCAATCACCGCTTGATCACTCACGAACTGTGTAGGTTTTTCTACAAGCTCGGTGATCTCATCCCGTTCGTTAAGATTCACGACCCCATAGGCTTCGGGATTCTCGACCTTTTTAGTCCAAATTACACTGTCTGCTTCCTTATCTAAGTTGAAGTTTGCCTTGATGAGCGTATCGGCATAGGCGATCACGGCAGGTCCCGACAGAGAAGGTTCTGCGCACATAATGGCGTGCCCCGTCCCTTTTGGATCCAACTGACGGTAGATTCTTGCCGTTGCTCCCAAACTTACAGCTAATTGTTCTAAACTATCGACCACATCGTCACCAAAAAAAGCCGGATCTCCCAAGATAAATGCGATTTCTTCGATCTTTTCATCCAATACATTAACAATATCGGCTACCAAACGATGGACAATTGGTTTTCCTGCGACCGGAATAAGGGGTTTTGGAACCGTTAGGGTGTGTGGGCGAAGGCGCGATCCCCGGCCCGCCATGGGAACTATAATCTTCATTTTTTCGTTGTAAGTTTAATTATACGATATTGTCATTTCACTCCGGTACTGCCAAAACCTCCGGTACCTCGTTCAGTTTCTTCAAGAACCTCTACTTCTTCCCAATTAGCACGCTCGTGTTTAGCAATGACCAATTGCGCAATTCGTTCTCCATTTTCAATGGTAAAATCTTCGTTGGAAAGATTTACCAGGATCACACCTATCTCTCCTCTATAATCTGCATCAATGGTTCCCGGTGAATTAAGAACGGTGATTCCTTTTTTTGCGGCCAGCCCACTGCGTGGGCGTACTTGAGCTTCATATCCAATAGGAAGTTCAATGAACAAACCGGTCTTTACAATGGCCCGCTGCAAGGGTTTTAGTGTCGATGGCTCCGGAACATTCGCTCGAAGATCCATTCCTGCACTAAAAATGGTCTCATAAGAAGGCAAGGCATGTTGCGATCTATTTATAATTTTAATTTTCATCTCTTCATTATTCTTAGAAGTTCTTTCTTTTCAGCAAAAAAAAGTACAAGCAAAAATACCAATAATAATACAGTCCCTATGATTAAATCTCCGTCAAATACATAAAAGGAAAGTGTCGAAAATCCAATAGACATCAGTAAGTAACCTCCTATTCGGTTTAGGTGATAAGGAATGGCGTATAACCGCTGTCCAAAGAGGTAAGAAAGGACCATCATGCTGCCATACGCTGCGAGCGTTGCGATCGCAGACCCTAAATAACTCATGTAGGGAATCAATAGAAAGTTAAGGACAATCGTTATTACCGCTCCCACCACAGAAATATAGGCTCCAAAGCGGGTTCTGTCGGTAACTTTATACCATACCGACAGATTGTGGTAGATTCCCAAACACAGGTTAGCTAACAGAATGATAGGTACAATAGATAACGCTTCCCAATAGTCGGGGTTGGTGATCAGGATGCGTTTAAAGAAGTCTATATAGACAATCACGAATAGCATAATAAGGCTCCCAAAAACCGTAAAATACTTGGTGATGGTCGCATACGTGTTCTTTGCATTGACATTGGCAGCGTGATTGAAAAAGAACGGCTCAATGCCGAGTCGAAAGGCTGTAGCAAAAAGGGTCATGAAGACGCCCAATTTATAACAAGCCGCATAGATTCCTACTTCGGCTTCGGCGATTGCTTCGGGTAGCAAATATTTCAGAAGGATCTTATCGAACGCCTCGTTCACTGAAAAAGCGATCCCTGCGATAAGGACTGGAAATGCATATTTGAGCATTTGTTTCCAAAGCGACCTGTTGAACTTTAAGCCAATTCGCACATAGAGCGGTAGCAGTATGAGGAGCGTGATCGCACTGGCAATAATGTTTGCTATAAACACGTACATTACCTTATTCTCTTCAGAATAGATATCATTCCAGAAAGATGTAGGATCTCCTTCGGCCCAGCCGGGAAGAACTAGAAAGAAAAAAACATTGAACCCTAGGTTAATAAGCACATTGAAAATCTTGATTACTGCATATCGGGTAGGGCGCTCATTGGCACGAAACCAAACAAAAGGAAGCACGGCCCATGCATCGAGCGCCAGGATCAAAAGACCATATACAACATATTCGGTCTTGAACTCGAGCAAATGTGCTAAGGGTTCACTAAAAGAAAGCGATAGCACTAGAAACAGCAGCGTTGTTATCGTGAGCGAAGTGAGTGCGGTAGACTGAACAAGGCTTCGTTTTTCAGGTTCTTTGTTGATAAAGCGAAAAAAAGCCGTTTCCATACCATACGAAAGAAATACATTTCCCAAGATAAGATAGGACATGATAGTCGCATAGATCCCAAACTCTTCGGGGACGAGTACCGATGTATAGAGCGGGACGAGTATAAACGCCAACGCACGCGGCAGAATCGTGGCTAGGCCGTAAATAAAGGTTTGTTGAAAAAGCTTTTTAAAAACGCTCAAGAGCTGTGGTGTTTAAGCATGAAAGTATAGAATTTACATACGCCAAATCAATATTTGTTAAGGTGCATTCTTACCGTTACTTTGTGGATAAGCCAGTAATGGCTTTTGCTCTATCGCAGAAATTAAGGCGTATTTGATCATTCCTTTATGCACGTATCCTATCACGGCTTCATCGTCTTTTAGCTCGAAAGGAAAAGGCTTGGGGAGGGTATTTTGTGCTTCCTCTAGCGGGTCACTGTCCATGATAATATCTTCTCGATCCATTGTCTTGAAATATCCAACAAATTTACTACGGTCTTGAGGGGAAAGCTGTGCTTGTGTCTTTTTTTTCCTGAAGAAGAATGTCTGTATCACCACATCCTCTTTTAATGATGCGAAGGTAACATACAGCTGGATCCCTGAACCGCCTTCCGGGATGCCGGCAGTCCATGGCTGCGAATATGCTTCGAGGATCGTAAAGGGCGGATCTTGGATGAGCACATATCCCGAAGCTTCCTCCTTAATGCTCTTACAGCTATAAAGGCAATACGACAAGGCAAAAACGGTAAATAGGTGAATAAAAAGACGTTTGTAATTCATACGATGGGTTGCTACATTCTAATCTGCTTCTGCCCTTAAAGATACAAAAAAGCCTTCTGCATAAAACAGAAGGCTTTTCACATAAGATAGGTCGTCTATTGTTAACCCGCTAAGGCTTCAGCTCCACCGACAATCTCCAAGATTTCATTGGTAATAGCCGCCTGACGTGCTTTGTTGTATTGTAATTTCAATGCATCCCGAAGCTCGGTGGCATTGTCTGTTGCCTTATGCATGGCTGTCATTCGAGCTCCGTGTTCACTTGCCACACTGTCTCGCAACGCTTTGAATAGCTGGGTCTTTAAACTCTTCGGAATAAGACCTTCTACTATAGCTTCTTTAGAGGGCTCAAAAATATAATCGGCCGAAGATGTACTTGTTTCTGAAGTTTCCGGAGGAAGAATAGGTAGAAACTGCTCTTTCATCACTAGTTGTGTCGCGGCATTCTTAAAGTGATTGTACACTATAATAATCTTGTCGTAACTTCCATTAGCGAAGAGTTCCATTAATTTTTCGGCGATATCGGCGGTCGCTTCAAAGGAAAGGTCATCAAAAATTCCATTATTATTTTGATAGATGGTTCCGGACTTTTTCAAGATGTCGTTCCCCTTCTTTCCCAAGGTCATAAAATCCACTTGTTTTCCGGCATAGGTCTGAGCAGCTAATTGCTTTGCTTCCTTTACAACATTACTATTGAAAGCACCTGCCAAACCACGGTTAGAAGTAATCGCAACGACCAAGACCTTCTTTACCTCACGCTGATCGGAATACTTGCTTCCCGTATCGCTATCCAGTGTAGCACTTAGGTTTTGTAAAAGTTCGGTCAGCTTTTCAGAATAAGGGCGCATTGCGGTAATGGCATCCTGCGCCTTCTTCAACTTCGCAGCAGATACCATTTTCATGGCACTGGTGATCTGCATCGTTGATCCTACCGATGATATCCTATTTCTAATTTCCTTTAAATTCGCCATTTCTCAAGTTATGAGTTTTGAGTTATGAGTTTTGAGTTATGAGTTTTTGATTATAGAAACCAAAATCCGTATTAGCTCATCACACTTTACTTTTAAATCATTTGGAATTTCCATGGTTGTAGCTTCAATGAGCTCTAACCAATATTCCGTTTCGTCTGCTTCTTTTAAAGCAATTCCGAATTTATTTTTAAAATCCTTGGTGCTAACTCCACGTTGTGCTTCACGAACGTTCGCACCAATACTAGTTCCACTTTTCAGTAATTGGGAAGCAATTTCAAACTCTCGTTTTTCTTTTAGAATTCTTGAGAAGTGAACGATTTCGCAAGCAAATTCGAAACTTTTAATTCGAATTGGGCTCTTGTGCAAATCGCTCATAACTCAAAACTCTGAACTCCTAACTACTTCTTATATTTCGCCGAAAGGTCTGCAGCCACACTTGTCAACACATCGATCACTTCATCGGTAAGTTTTCCTGCCTTTAAAGTGTCTAGGGTATCTCTATGCTTCGCATTCAACATCTCTAGATAATCTCTTTCAAACTCCTTAACTTTTTCCACAGGAACATTTCGCAATAAGTTCTTAGAACCTGCATAGATGATCGCGATCTGATCTTCTACGGTATACGGGTCGTTCTGTGCCTGTTTCAAGATCTCTACGTTACGTCTTCCTTTTTCGATCACATTCAATGTTGCAGCATCCAAATCACTACCAAACTTAGCGAACGCTTCCAGTTCGCGGAACTGTGCTTGATCCAGTTTCAAGGTACCGGCAACTTTCTTCATCGATTTGATTTGTGCGTTACCTCCTACTCGAGATACCGAAATACCCACGTTAATCGCCGGACGAACCCCTGCGTTGAAAAGATCGGACTCCAAGAAGATCTGTCCATCGGTAATAGAGATAACGTTTGTAGGAATATAAGCCGAAACGTCTCCCGCTTGTGTCTCAATAATAGGAAGGGCGGTTAACGATCCACCTCCTTTAACCATAGGCTTCAATACTTCCGGTAGATCGTTCATTTCTTTTGCGATATCGTCATCAGCAATGATCTTCGCCGAACGCTCTAACAAACGAGAGTGCAAGTAGAAAACGTCTCCGGGATATGCCTCACGTCCCGGTGGACGACGTAATAATAGGGAAACTTCACGATAAGCAACCGCTTGCTTTGAAAGGTCATCATAGATGATCAAAGCAGGACGACCTGTATCTCTAAAGTACTCTCCAATCGCCGCTCCGGCAAAAGGAGCATATACCTGCATAGGTGCAGGATCGGAAGCATTTGCCGCAACTATCGTCGTATAGGCCAAGGCTCCTTTTTCTTCTAATACGTTAGCAATGTTCGCTACCGTTGACGCTTTTTGTCCAATCGCCACGTAGATACAATAAACCGGCTCTCCTGCATCGTAGAATTCCTTCTGGTTTAAGATGGTATCGATACATACGGTAGATTTACCTGTTTGACGGTCACCAATAACAAGCTCACGCTGTCCTCTACCAACCGGGATCATCGCATCGATAGACTTGATACCTGTTTGTAATGGCTCGGTTACAGGCTGACGGTAAATTACCCCGGGTGCTTTACGCTCCAGCGGCATTTCGTAAGTGTCTCCAGAAATAGGTCCCTTCCCGTCGATAGGCTGCCCGAGTGTGTTTACCACACGCCCAACGATACCTTCTCCTACTTTAAGAGAAGCAATTCGCTGCGTACGCTTTACTGTACCGCCTTCTTTAATTTCCTTTGAAGGACCTAACAATACCACCCCAACGTTGTCTTCTTCCAGGTTCAAAACGATCCCTTCAAGACCGCCTTCAAATTCCACAAGTTCTCCGTATTGTGCATTTGAAAGTCCGTAAACGCGCGCAATACCGTCTCCTACGGTTAATACAGTTCCTACTTCGTCTAATGAAGCGGTTGCTTCAAAACCTGAAAGTTGTTGCTTTAAGATTGCTGATACTTCAGCTGGTTTAACTTCTGCCATGTTATTACATTATAGGTATAGTCTCTAGCATAATTGCTATATGACTACAATGATTTACTAAATTCTCTTTTTAAATTTCCTAACTGATTCGCGATGCTTGCATTGTACTGCAAATCTCCCACCCGAAGGATAAATCCTCCTATGATAGACGCATCAATTGTATTTTCGAGGGTAACACTCTCGCTACCGGTCAATTCTTTTACTTTGGCCAACACCTTTTTCTCCAATTCTTCAGAAAGAGGAACGGCTGTGGTCACGTTAGCTACCTTCACACCTTTGGAGTCATTGTACAGGTCGATATAGCTTTTCGCCACAGCATCCAAGGTTTCAATCCTTCTATTGTCGACCAACACCTTTATAAGGGATTTCGTTTGATCGGATTGGGCTGAAAAGATCTTTAATAAAGCTTCCTTCTTGTCGGATGACTTCACAACGGGGCTCTTAAGCACGGTGCGTAATTCTTTATTGCCTGCAATGGTAGTGTGTACAGATTGCATATCTCCAAAAACCACATTGGCAAGGTTTGCCTCATTGGCCTGCTGAAGGACTGCTTTTGCGTATCGAACGGCTGCTCTGTTACTCATTTTGGCTTAGTTTAAAGTTGCATTATCAAGCATGTTACGAACCAATTTCAATTGCTTTTCATTATCTGAAAGCTCATCCTTAACGACCTTTTCGGCAATTTCTATTGAAAGACTGGCCACCTGTTCTTTTAATTCTGCGATGGCTGCTTTCTTCTCGCTCTCGATCGCTGCTTGCGCATTACTTATCAATTTATTGGCTGCTTCCTGCGCTTCATCTTTTGCATCGGCGATCATCTTAGCTTTGATCTCACGAGCTTCTTTCATCATTGTTTCACGCTCTGCACGTGCACTTTGAAGCAACTTCTCATTGTCTGCCTGAAGGTTTGCCATTTCCAGTTTAGCCTTTTCCGCAGAATCCAATGCGTTTTTAATTCCTTCTTCACGCTCATTAACAGCATTTAAAATAGGTTTCCAGGCAAATTTGCGAAGTAATAAAAGTAACAACACAAAAATGATAATTTGCCAGAAGAAAAGTCCAAATGAAAAGTCGTTAACTAATTTTTCCATATTTATGCCCGCCTTGGCGGGTATCTTTTAATTTAACTTTAATGACTAATTTTTAACAAACAGCTATGACCAACCGTCATAGCCGTTTGTCAAGATTTTTTGATTACCCTGCGAAAATCGCGGCGAAACCAATACCTTCAATAAGCGCCGCTGCAATCAACATCGCTGTTTGAATCTTTCCGTAAGCCTCAGGCTGACGTGCGATCGCTTCCATAGCTTTCCCACCGATCATACCAATACCGATACCGGCACCGATTACTGCTAAACCTGCTCCTACAATAGTTGGAATTGTCATAATATATATATTTAAAAATTAAACACTCTTTTTAATGCGAAAGGCTTCGACAAGCTCAGCCTGACAATTTATATGTTTTACAAATGCTGTATCTCGCCCTCGTGCTCTTCGTGATGCTCGTGTGATTCACTCGCAAAACCGAAATACAAGGCTGCCAACATTGTGAAAATATATGCCTGTAGCAACGCTACCAATAATTCAATAAGCATGATTGCAAATGCTAGTCCGAAGGACAAGGGTCCGCCAATCCAACTTTTGAAAATAAATATCAGCCCGATCAAGCTCATCATTACCACGTGCCCCGCTGTCATGTTTGCATACAAACGTATAAGCAGTGCGAAAGGCTTAATGAACATTCCTAAAATTTCGATAGGGACAAGAATTATGTATATCAATATTTTACCTATCCACGGCATTCCATCACCCAATGGATCAAAAATGTGTTTCCAATAATCCTTGGTACCTGTAAAATTAGTTATCAAGAAAACGATAACTGCAAGTGCGGTTGTTACCGCAATATTCCCGGTTACGTTTACACCAAGGGGCGTAAGGCCGAACATATTCAAAAACCATATAAAAAAGAATACGGTTAACAGGAACGGCATGTATTTTTTGTATTTGTTCTCGCCGATGTTTGCAATAGCAATATCATCACGAATATAAAGTACCACAGGCTCGAAAAAACGACCAAGACCCTTTGGTAGACTTCCGTTTTTGGCATAGCTTTTCGCAAGACTGCGGAATAACCATACAAGTAAAAGACCAACCACAAGCATCATTAAAACACTTTTGGTAATTGAGAAATCTAAGGGTCGAACGTTTGTTGGATGGTGCGATTCATCATAATTGATAGTTCCTTCAGCATCAGTCCTGTATATTTTACTGTGGTAAAGTTTGTAGTAGTTTCCGTTTGACTCAACTACGCTTTTGCCATGATCAAACTCAGAGGACATAAACGTGTGAAGACCTTCGTCCCAAAGAATGACCGGAAGCGGAAAACCGTAATGGTGAGTTTCTCCAGTTTCTTCATCTGTGGATCCGAAAAGATTAAAATCATGCGAATCCATCAAGTGGTGGTTTATAAACTCCTTTATTTCTTCTTTCTTGGTTTTAGTGTCCGGAAGGATCTCTTTAGCCTCCTTCACGTGCTCATCTTGTGCCACAGCAGAAAACGAAGTGATAAACAATAAAACTGAAAGTATTCTAACCATTATTTTTCCTTGCATTTTCGAACAAATTAAAGTGTCCTTAAAATCGGTGCAAAAATAGGGTACTTTCGGAGAAAGAAAAAACTATTTTATTTCTTTTTTTTCAGCAATTGCTAATCAGAATAAGACTGATTATTAAGGAGTTTCGAGAGATAGTAAACTTCAGAAACAAGACAGAGGGCGTAAGGCACGAAAAACGCTGCAAATTCAACCCTTCCCATGGTATCATCGTGTTGATAGTACGGATAGAAAAACAGGAAGAACACTAAAAATTTTATTCCGCTTCCCAACATAAAAATAAAGCCGGCGTAGGATGACTTTTTGTTTAAATTAGACTTTACCAACCATAAAATGATGGCAGCAAGCGCAAAATTGATGAGATAGGAAGGTATAATTCTCGCTCCAAATAGAGGAAGATCCAAGTAATATAGAAGACCGGTATGGATGAAAAAAGCAACGAGCAATACTACAAAGAGTATCCCAAGAAAAACAATGCTTTTTCTGTTCATATTTTAGCTATGAATTCAATCTGTTGGTTTGTTTTACCACTAGAAACAAGGAAATGCCAACCCCCGCCAGGGTACAAAGAATGGTAAAAAGTCTGCCGTCGCTATATTGGCTGTCCAACCATTTCCCCAATTGCACAAAAAGGTAGATGATAGCCCCCATTTCAAGCGCTATGGCCGACAGGATCGCCCATCGTTTTATTGAATTCTTAGGGTCTTTGGATGGTTCCGGACTCACTCTGTTTTCGATTCTGCTTTAACAGATTGTATGCGCTGGGAACGGTCGAAGGGGTGGTTCTGACCTTTGATGTCCTTCTCAACAGTGCTGTTGGTATTGGCTCCTAAGTTCTTTTTTGTGCTGCCCTTCATAGAGCAAGTTGCATTAAAGGTGGCGCCGGGTTCTACGGCAAGTTTTCCTGCCACTACCTGTCCTTCAATATGCGCAGTTTCCTTCAGTGAAAGTGTTCCGGAGACTTGTAGTTCACCTTCAAATCGACCCTCGATATCTGCGTTCTCGCAGGTGAGTGTTCCGTTAATGAATCCGCTTTTTCCAATCACTACTTTAGACGGCGTGTTCACATTGCCTTCTATGGTTCCGTCAATTCTGAAAAAACCCTGAGACTGAATATCGCCTTTTAATTTGGTTCCTTCATTAATACGATTCTGTCCTGTTGTGGGTTCATTCATACTCTTCTCTTTTTTGTCTGAAAACATAGTCGTTACTTTTGGGGATTACTATTCTTCTCTTCTTCCGAGCTACGGCTCAAATAGTCTTCGAGATTCTTATGAATCTGAACGGTCTTATAATTAGGTGTTGCTATTTCAAAATAGGGTCTTTTGATCTTGTACTTCTTGTTCTCTTTCAATATCTCGGCAAATCCTTTGCTTCCCATCTTGGAATTCAGTCCGTGAATGACGACGAACACTGTATTGGGGTCGTAATAATCAATGGAAGTACTCAAATTGGTATATCTATATTCCTCGATGGCTCCGTCCAACTTTTCTTTTAAAGCTTCGGCGGCTTCTTGCTCTTCTGAAGTAAAGGTATAGACAGCTTTCCAGCTGTCACTTTCTTCGTCGGGAAGAAATGCCTTATTGGCCAAGGTTGGTAAGATAGTAGCATAAATAAGCTGTGCTTGCTTTCCTTCTTCGGAATTAGGATAGTTCAAAGAAACAAAGTTCAAGGCCTTCTTGTACGCTTCAAAACCATCCTTGCGAGCAATCGCAGTTGCTTTTAACATTTCGAGTTTTGGAACAATATCATTCCCGTTGTATAGGTCTATATATTCATCGCTCGTATCGATAACATATTGATATTTTCCTGCTTCAAACTCCTTATACAATGCCTTATATTTGAACTCCGGGCTGGATTCGTCGGTTGCCAACTGTGTATTGGGATTCTTTAAAATCTCGGCATATCGTGAGTTGGGGTGGTTGTTAATGATGTCATTTTTGTACTGATCTGCCAAGCCGGTTTGTTCGGTTTGATTGTATATCTTGTAAAGGTTATATTTTGTTGGAAGAATTAATCGTTCTTCCGGATTGAGCGTTAACAGCTTTTCTAACCTATTCGCCGCGAGGCCGTATTCTTTGAATTTCTCTTTGTATATTAAACCTAACTGATAATACGCAAAATTTCGATCCTTTGCCAAACTATCGATAACGACTTGGTCGGTTGGGATCTTCGATATATAGGTCTCGGGTTTATACAATTCACTTTCTGAAATCACCACTGCCTCAACAACGGCTTCTTCTTCATTGTTGATACCTGTTGATTGCTTGCTGGAGCGTCTCCAGTTGTCTTCCAGTTTTCGGTCTCCCCAGGTCTTTTTAAACTCTTGTCGTCCGAAGGCCAAAGTGGCAGTGTTATAAAAATAGAAAGAACCTCCGGCTTGCGG